>NVRK02000014.1 GCA_002400845.2 Hyphomicrobiales bacterium | reverse complement strand
TCTGGAATTAATGAAAGGTTTTGTGCTTTTTTAAGCTTTCTAAAAGCCTTGTTAGACACTTCGATAATTGCCCAACCGTCGCCAGTAGGAATGGCATTAAATGTTTTAGCATCACGGTCAATGATTATGCGGCCCTTTACCTGATTGTTTGTTTCATCGGCAAAAGCAAGGCCCCAAACTTCACCTGAAGAAACAATTCTTATTGGAAGTGTTGGATCGTTTAATTGTCCATAGCAAGAGACCCAGCCCTTGCTGTCTGCAACGCTGTAAATTCGCCAATCACCAATTTTACCATAAAGGCTATCTTCTAAATCATCAGGGATTTCGTCAGTTTCTTCAATCATCGCACCAGCGCTTTCGAGCATTGGGTCGTAGAGTGGACTGAATGAGACTAAATTGTCATTTGAGGTTGTGATTGGTGATCTAACTTGCGCATGTAACGCGGTTGCTAAGGCAAACCAAATTACCATTAACACCGTAATATTGCTTTTGATATACAACAATTTAATCCCCCCCAATGCACGTATTACTAATTTATAAATCTCAAAAGCACACAACTATAATGACGTATGTAAAGTCAAGGTTGTACTCAAAGTTTTTAGACTGAATAATACTGATTATTGAAAATTACCTCTTGGCAAGGTGCCAATAATTATTATAGGTTCTGCGCTGGCAGTATAAATTTATTTGGAGACAACATGTTATATGTAATTGCAACATTTACGATTAAGCCAGATTCACTCGAGCATGTCATGGAAGCGGCAATGCCTTGCATTATTGCAACACGAGCCGAGGCTGGCTGTGTCTCTTATGAATTGAACCAGAATTTGACAGATAAGAATGAGCTGGTTTTTGTTGAGCGCTGGGAAAATCGATCAGCATTAGATGCGCATTCTAAGACACCTCATATCGCAGCTTGGCGTGATGCTGGTGCAAAATATATTGTAGCGCGAAATATCGAAATTATTGAAAATGGTGCTGTTGAAACGCTTTAGGTATTTGGCCTGAAACAGTGATTTTCAATAACAATTATACGTTCTTATACTAATACATTTATGATAATATAATTATATTGTCCTATGTATGTTAATATAATTTGACGTATGCACTAAGCTGTGGGATATTTTTAGGGAATTCTTCTCTAATTATAAAGAATTGTAGGAAAATGGAAAAACGCCGTATATCACAAACAAAGCTTGATAATTATGATTTGAAGATACTGGATGCCGTTTCTAAAAATGCTCGAATTACAGTTACAAATCTTGCTGTAGAGGTTGGTTTGTCTAAAACGCCCTGTCATTCAAGGCTAAGACGTTTAGAATCGGATGGGTATATTTTGGGCTATCGAGCCTTGATTGATCCGATAAAGCTTGGCCTTAACCACATTGCATTTGTTGAGGTGAAATTATCAGACACGCGCAATAGTGCGCTGAATGATTTTAACCTTGCGGTAACAAGGCATCCTGAAATTGAGCAATGTCATATGATTGCCGGTGGCTTTGATTATTTGCTCAAAGTTAGAACCCATGACATAAATGATTATCGAATTTTTATGGGTGAGAAGATTAGTTCTTTGCCGCATGTTGCACAAACTTCTACTTATGTTTCTATGGAAGCTGTTAAAGATATTGCAATATTAGAGCAGGAATAAAACTTTATTTAGATGGATTTATATGGACTTTTGAATGAGGTGTTTGAATGGACAGTGATTTTTTCTCTAATATTTACTCTTATGTTTTCTCTCTTACTTTGCCGGCTGATTTTTCGACGGCGTTTTTTGCGATTGATACAATTGCAGCTATAACCTTCGCGATAACGGGTGCATTGGTTGCTTCTCGCAAAGAGCTCGATATTTTGGGCTTCATGTGGTTTGCGATTATTACTGGCGTTGGTGGTGGAACGGTTAGAGATTTAATTCTCGATCAGCCTGTATTTTGGATCGTAGATCAAACACCCATTTATGCCTGTTTGGTGACGGCCATTCTTGTTTATTTCATCGCTCCAAGAATAGAGTCGCGTTATAAATATATTTTATGGGCAGATGCGTTGGGTATGGCATTTGTAACCATAGCTGGAACAGCCAAGTCTTTAGAGTTTGGTACTGGCTCTGTTGTGGCAATTATTATGGGCGTGACGACAGCAAGTGTTGGCGGCATCATACGTGATACATTAGGCCAAGAACCTTCTGTCATCTTACGCCGTGAAATTTATGTTGCTGCTTCTGCGGCAGGCGCCATTACAATGACATCGTTGGTGGCTGGTGGTGTGCCAGCAATAAGGGCCGCTGCGATAGGGTTTTGCGTGGCGTTTTTGTTGCGCATATTAGCTGTGATTTTTAATTGGACAATACCCGTTTATCGCTCAAGGCCCGGCAGTAAAAAATAGTTTATTTTAGGTTTGAATTTAGGCGCTAATTTTTGCATTTTTTGCAATGGTTGGCTTGGATGAATTTAGTTTTTCTATCGCAAAGCCAGCCGCATTTTTATAGCCTGCCATAAATTCTTTGCGCTCATTTGGGGAAATGACATCGTTGATATTTTCAAAATTACCGCCACATCTTTCATCTACTAAATTAAGCAGACCAAATGGTCCTGCGCCACGGTTTAATAGTTGTAGTTTTGAAATAGGCTCGCAGAATTGTTTATCAAAAGCAGTTAGTGCACTGGCGTTGACACCATGGTTTAAGAAAGCCGCGCCTAAGTTTCGCGCGTCCATAATTGCCTGACTAGCGCCATTAGAACCCGTTGGGTACATTGGGTGAGCCGCATCACCGATTAAAATTACATTTTTATCTTGCCATGTATCAACTGGGTCACGGTCAATCATTGGGTTTTCGTATGCAATATCAGCTTTACGAAGTAGGGCAGGAACATCAAACCAATCATAATTCCAATCTGCAAAATGATGAATAAAATCATCGATTTTTACTGACTTAAACCAACTGCTTTCGTCCCAACCTGCTGAATTATTTAAGGTTACTTCTGCAATCCAGTTGCAAGTTGCTGTGCTCGTTTTTGGGTCAATTGGCGAGATAGGATAAAACACGATGCGGTGTTTGTGCGTGCCTAACCCGACAAATGATGCGCCTGTTCTGATCGGTATAGCGGGGCTAGTGCCACGCCACATTAATGCACCACCCCAATGGATAGGCGGCTGATCTGGATGCACTTGCGCTCGTACATTTGAGTGCATGCCATCTGCGCCAATTAGTAAAAAACCTGTAATATTGCTTTTGCCATTTGTGGTATGCTCAACGTGCACTTCAACACCATCTGTTGTGTTGGTATAGTCGGTTACTTTTGTTCCTAGAATTATATTTTCTTTGCCAATGCGTTCGACTAATTTGTTGTAAAGCATCATGTGCAATTTACCGCGATGGGCAGCATATTGAGGCCATTTATAACCAGCTTCTAAGCCTCTGGCTTCAGAATAAATTTCGTTACCGTTCAGACCAACCAATGCCCACTCTTTGGCTTGTAGGCCAACACTGTTTAAATCTTGATTAGTGATGTTTAGATCGTGTAATTCGCGAACAGCATTGGGCTGAATGTTAATGCCAACACCAAGTGGTTTTAGTTCACGCACGCTTTCAATCACTATACATGGTACGCCAATTTGGTGAAGTGTGAGTGCCATTGCTATTCCGCCAATGCCACCACCTGCGATTATAACTTGGTTGTTATTCATGTTCTTGAAAGGTCCAATGTGAATATTTATGCATGCATTTGTGCAGATTGTTGCATTTTATTGTACTGCAAACAGCGATACAATTACCGCGCTTTTTTGGCGTGCGCCTGTTCCAACGAATAGAGTTTTATTTACCCATTCGTAGCGTTCATCGCCTGTTTCTAATTTTGCCATGGTGCGCATTGAGTATGTGTCGGGTGCTACGTCTTCGCCGCGTGCCAATGCCGCCAAAATTTCTGGTGCGCCAAAGCGGTATCCAAAATTGATGATTTCAATTATTGCACCATCATGGGTTTCCATAGCATAGCGTGTGTCTAGTTCTGCAAGGCCGCCATGGAAGATTGTTTGCCAATCAGCACCAATGTCTAATATTTTGCCTTGTAATCGTGGCCCGCTAACTGTGCCGCCTATGATGGGTATGATACGACGGTTGCCAGCGCGTCCATTTCCCATTTCACGAATTGGCCCAAGTTCAACCGTTAAATCACAGATATGCTCAAGCTCTGGTTTTGCCAGTTTAGGTTCATGGTGTGTTGTCATATCGAGTTAATAAATTGCCCATACAAGCCATAGGGTAATGGAAGGGAAGGCGGTTAGAATTATCACCCTTACAATATCTGTCACAACAAATGGGAATGCGCCTTTGAACGTTTCTTTAATCGGTGTGTCTTTGGCCATGTAGTTGATGATGAATAAATTCATGCCTACGGGGGGCGTTATTAAGCCTACTTCAACAACGATCAATACGATAATACCAAACCACAATCCAAAGTCATCTGGGGTCATTCCAAAATCTAAAACCAGCATGATTGGGTAGATGATAGGAACGGTTAAAAGCACCATTGAAAGGGAATCCATAATGCAGCCAAATGCTAGATACATTACCAAAACAGCTGTTAAAATGATCCATGGTGAGTAGTCTTGCATAGCAACCCAAGCGGCACCTGTTTGTGGCAATTGGGTGAGCGCTAGAAAGCTGTTGTAAAGACCTGCGCCCAATATGATTAAGAAAATCATGGCGGTTGATTTCCCTGCAGAAAGAATAGATCGGAACAATTTATCCCACGACATTTGCCCCGTAGCCAATGCAGCGATGCCTGTGCCTGCACAACCAACGGCCGCCGCTTCGGTTGGGGTGAACCACCCAAAATAAATTCCGCCAACAACAAGTATGAAAATTACCAATACAGGCCAGACTGTAGACAAAACAACCATGCGTTCAGCCCACGGAACGCGTTTGCGTACCATTGCTGTATTGGGCGCGATGCGTACCCAAATTGCTATTGCAAGCATGTAGCCTAAGGCGGCTAGAATGCCCGGTATCATTGCGGCAACAAAAAGCTTTGCGATGTTTTGCTCTGTTAAAATTGCATAAATAACCAAAATTACAGAAGGTGGAATTAAGATGCCAAGCGTTCCGCCAGCCGCTAATGCGCCTGTTGCAAGTGAACCTGGATATCCGTAACGGCGAAGCTCTGGCAGGGCGACTTGGCCCATTGTCGCCGCTGTTGCTAATGAAGATCCGCAAATGGCGCCAAAGCCTGCACAAGCGCCAATGGCAGACATTGCTACGCCACCTTTGCGGTGGCCTAAAAAAGCTTCTGCCGCTTTAAACAGCGAGGCAGACATGCCAGACAAAGTTGCAAACTGCCCCATAAGCAAAAAGAGTGGAATGATGGAAAATGAGTAATTTGAAAATGTTCCATAAGACAGTGTTTTAAGCTGGGCCAACATCATGTTTGGTGAACCTGTCACCATATATGCGCCGCCAAACCCCACTGCTAACATTGCGGCGGCAATTGGAAACCTAAGGAAAATTAAAATTAGAAGTACAGGAAACGACCAAAGCGCTAATTCAAAATTAGACATGATTAATTATTCTCCTGTGCGGTTTCACCCGACTTGTCATTGTTATTTGAGATTATAAAAAATTCACGAATCGAACGGTACATGCAAAATATTGCAATGAGAACAAAGGTAAGTGAACCAATAAAACAAGCCGCATAAAATGGCCATACTTGATATTGTAAAATGAAAGTTGTTTCGCCATAAGATTTCATGTCGAGCATGCCAAGCCATAAACGCCATGCGATGATTATAGAAATTATGAGCATTAACAAGTCGGATAAAGCCGCAAGAATTTGATTCATAAGTGGCGGGTATGCAGCTTCAAAAAGATCAACGACTGCATGTGATTTTTCTAAATGGCAAAGCGGTAAAAAGGCGAATATTGCTAATCCAACCCCAAACTCTACCCATTCAAAATCGCCTTGAATTGGGCCTAAGCCAATTGGAACTAGGCCTCTGCCAATGATAGAGATGCAAGTCATTATGATTACTGCAATGAGTACAAAGCCACCAAAGTAGGCCATGCTTTTTGCAATAAAATCAGCGATGCGATAGAGCCGTTGAAACATTAGTTCACCATTTGAAAGTATGTCAGAATACAAATGGGCCAAGCACTTTGCCAATAATTGGCTTTACCTTAGTAGGTTAAAAGTGCATGGCCCAATTCGTTATTTATTATTTCATAGCTTTTGCAGCTATTAGGCCTTTAACTTGGTCAATAAGGGCTTGACCGTCGATGCCTTTTTCTTTCATTTCGCCAATCCAGTTAGAAACTACTGGCTTAGAAGCGTCTTTCCAGCGTGCGACTTCTTTTTCGTCTAATACAACAATCTTGTTGCCTGCTTTTGAAGCAATTGCGCGACCTGGAACATCAGCATCAAGCATTACTTTAGCGGCAAATCCTGAAAGTTTAGCACCTGATTCGGCATCTAAAATTGCTTTTAGATCGTCTGGTAGTGAATTGTATTTATCTTTATTCATCACCATTACGATTGTGGCTGTGTATAGCGCTTCTTTGCCACTAAATTCTGTATGGTTTGTGACCAATTCAGACAAGCGAACAGCAGGTGTTACTTCCCAAGGAATAACCGTTCCATTAATCACGCCTTTAGACAATGATTCTGGAATGGAAGGCAGAGGCATTCCAATAGGTGTCGCACCTAGCTCTTTTAACAGGCCGTTGATTACACGTGTTGGGCCACGAATAGTTTTGCCCTTCATGTCTTCAAGATTGGCAACGCCGTCTTTAGTGTGAATTACGCCTGGGCCATGAACCCATGCACCTAGAACTTTAACGTCTTTATATTCAGTTGCTTGCCATTCTGTTTCTACCATTTCCCAAAATGCGAGCGATGTGCCTACCGGGTCTGTCATCATAAATGGAAGTTCGAATACTTCGGTGCGCGGAAAACGACCAGGTGTGTAACCAACAACAGTCATTGTGATGTCGGCGACGCCGTCTTTTGCTTGGTCCATCAGTGCTGGTGGACGCCCCCCCAATGCCATGGCATCAAAGTGTTCAATTTTAATACGGCCGTTAGAAGCCTTTTCTATCATTTTACCCCAAGGTTTGAAAACATGCTTTGGAAGCGTTGCTACTGGCGGTAAAAATTGGTGAAATCTAAGTGTCACTTCTTGTGCCATTGCAGGCGCAAATGAGAGTGTGGTGAACGCAGCTGCTGCCGCCGCTGAAAGTAAAGTACGTCTTAACATTTTTTTCCTCCCGAAAAATAGAAGTGAGTTTAATCACTTCTCTACATATTGGTCCTTATGGACCGAATTATCTACCCAAATTATGGGTCAAATTGATAAGCACTAAGTTTTTTAGTTAACTGTTCAACCTATTCTCATACAACCTTATTATGCTGGTAACTTAAAAGTCGCTAACGCAAATTTTGCAGTTAATCCTCCCGTCTTTTTCGTCATCAGCTCATGCTAATAGGGCATGTTTTATTTTGCTTAATCAAGTTATTCAGTGCGCATTGTAAACATTTGGGTGCTGCAATGGCGCCTAAAAACTAAGTATGAGTAAACATTGTTACATGTTTAGAATTCGTCTCGCATTCTCCTTTAAGATGAGTGGGCGAACTTCGTCCTTAAAATTCGCATTCTCAAAATCTTTCAACCATCTGTCTGGTGTGATCGCTGGCCAGTCTGAACCGAATAGCATTTTCTTTTTCAATATAGAATTTGCATAATGAATAAATTGCGGTGGGAAGTATTTAGGCGACCAGCCAGACATGTCATGGTAGACATTTGGTTTGTGCTGAGCGACTGACAAGCCTTCTTCTGTCCATGGGAAAGAAGGGTGGGCTAGTACAATTTTCATATCAGGAAAATCGACAGCCACATCGTCCACATGCATTGGGTTCGAATATTTTAAGCGCATGCCCATGCCGCCATGCATACCAGAACCCACACCAGTTTGGCCTGTATGGAATAATGCTATTGCGCCTTCTTCTTCTATGGCTTCGTATAGCGGATATGCCATGCGATCATTGGGAAAAAAACCTTGCATTGTTGGGTGAAATTTAAAGCCTTTCACGCCAAATTCTTTAACCAGTCTTCTAGCTTCGCGTGCGCCAGCTTTTCCTTTTGCTGGATCAATCGAAGCAAATGGAATTAAGATGTCGTTGTTCTCAGCGCAAATTGTGGCAACTTCTTCGTTTGAATATCTACGAAATCCAGTTTCACGTTCTGCATCTACTGGAAAAATTACAGCAGCTATTTTACGTTCACGGTAATAGACGGCTGTCTCTTCAATAGATGGCAGCATGGCCTTAGCGCCAGCTGGATTTTTAAAATATCTTGCCATGCCAGCTTGAAATTCGTCATACCCGTCATCGCGTGGCCCACAGCAGGGTTCTTCGGCATGCGTATGAAAATCGATGGCAATGACTTCATCAAAATTAATCATTGAGCTGACCCTAGATTGTTGAATTTTTTAAGAAGTGAAATAAATTGCTTATATTCGTCATCGCTCAAATTTTCTCGTTCACTGATATGAAAGTTGATAAATTGAGCGCGGTGATCGTTCACAAATTCTTGCCCCTCAATCGTGAGAGATATGCGAACGGATCTGCGGTCATTTGGTGGCACGACACGTTCTATATAGCCAGCGCGCACCAAGCGATCGACAAGTTTTGTCATGTGGGCTGGTTTTATATTTAAGCTTCTTGCAATAGTGCCTTGGCGGTAACCTGGATTTAAACCAACAATCCAAAGTGTCGAAAATTCGCCAGGTTTTAGCTTGGTGTCTGCCATGGCGATGTAAAACTCTTTAAAGATTTTAACTTGAGCAATACGCACTAAAAAACCCAGTGAGTTTTTTAACTCACCAAAATCTACAGATTCATTGTCTGGTATCGTATGTAAAGTCTCTGTTTTTTCTTTAATCATTATCTATCACTATTGGTTGCTGTTTATTGTTATTCACTATTGGGCTTTGTTACTTTGGTGCCAGATTTTTTTTGCAAAAATTCGTTTAAGCGGGCTTCTGCTTCTGGGGTTGTTGCTGCAAAGGATGCTACCATACTTTCGACAAATAAGCCGTCGTCACTCGACATATCTTGAATACGGGGTAGGGCGTGAATGATGGCATAATTTGAAAATTCAGAATTGGTTGCTGTTTGCGTTGCAAGTTCGATTGCCTTTTCGAGTGCTTCACCTTTTTTGGTAACGTATTGAACCAAATTCCAGGCTTCAGCTGTTGCTGCATCAACAGAACGCCCTGTTAACATCATGTCTGTCATTCTCGCAACACCCATTAATCGTGCGGATCTAACAGAAGCGCCACCGCCTACGAAAATGCCTCGTTTGCCTTCAGGTAATGCAAAAAAAGCTGTTTCATCTGCTACTCTAACATGTGTAGAAGAGGCTAGTTCTAAACCTCCGCCAACAACTGCGCCATGTAATGCTGAAAACCAAGCCAATTTGCCTCTATGAATACGGTCAAAAACTTGGTGCCAGCGACGAGAACCATACACGCCTTCAAGCGGGGTTTTTTTAGCGTGTTCTGCTAAATCAAGTCCTGAACAAAAGTGAGGGCCGTTTGCATTGATAACTGCCGCTTTAGCGTTCTCTTCAATTATTGTTATGGCGTCATTCAATTCCTCAACAAATGCATCTGAAATCGCATTTCGCTTTTCTGGGCGGTTGAGCGTCAATATTGCGACGTCGCCTTTATATTTTATAGTAAGGTATTTCATAATTGACTGCCCGGCTTTGATTTTTGAATTGTTTTTATTGAATACACTATACATGGAAATAGTTTCCATGTAAACTAAGTTTATACAAACAAAAATTAGCAATAGCTAAGCCGATTTTAAAACAAAGCTAATGGTAACCATGCATGTAACTTTGGTGGTTTTTCAGGTCCTGTTTAGGTAAATAAAATTCGATAAGGATGTTAGAATATGCAGGAAGCACCAATAAGAGATGTAACGTTATGGGACTCTAAAGTACTTAGTACTACACAAGCTGACGGCTCGATTTTGGTTTCTCAAGAAGAGCCACTAGGGAGTTATCCAGATCGTTTGTCAGATAGAATTAAGTTTTGGGCTCAAAATACACCCGATCAAATTTGGATGGCTGAACGCGGAAAAGATGATGCTTGGGTAAATGTTACTTATGCTGAGTTGTTAGAAAATATTCGTTCAGTAGGACAGTTTTTACTGGGGTTAGGCCTATCGACCGATCGACCACTGCTTATCTTATCGGGTAATTCTATTTCGCATGGTATAATGGCGCTGGGTGCTCAATATGCGGGGATTCCCTCAGCAGCTATCGCGCCTGCATATTCGTTGTTTGCTGGTGATTTTAAGAAGTTAAAATCTATTGGCGATCAAATTTCACCGGGTGCTATTTTTGTTGATAATAGCGAAAAGTTTTTGCCAGCTGTAAGTGCTGTTTTTTCTGATTTACCATTATTGGCGGTTGAAGGTGAGGGCGTTGCGCATACATATTGTGACATTGTCTCAACAAAGGCAGATGAAACAGTAAGTGCCGCCAATGCTGCAACTGGGCCAAACACAATTGCTAAATTTATGTTTACTTCTGGCACTACGGGGTCGCCAAAAGCGGTTATTCTAACCCAAAAAATGATTTGTTCTAACATGGAGATGGTTGCTGATTGTTTTGCGTATTTTAAAAACGAGCCACCTATCTTATTAGATTGGGCGCCTTGGAACCATGTGGCGGCTGGTACAAAAATATTCAACATGGCTATCTATAATGGCGGTACTTTTTATATAGATGGTGGAAAGCCGACCCCTGCATTAATTGGCGAAACCATTCGTAACATTCGTGAAGTTTCACCCAATTGGTATTTTAACGTGCCAACGGGGTATGACATGTTGATTGAGGCGATGAAAGAAGATGAAGCTTTAGCAAAATCGTTTTTTAAGAATGTAAAATTGTTCATGTACGCAGGCGCTGCAATGGCGGCGCGCACTTGGAGTGCTCTAGATAAATTAGCGATTGAGGCAACAGGTGAGCGTATTATGTTATGTACCGGCCTTGGTGCAACTGAGACAACGCCCTTTGCGTTGTTCTGTACTGATCCGCAAGATCTACCTGGAAATGTCGGCATTCCTTCTAAAGGCCTAACCCTTAAATTGGTGCCTAATCAGGGGAAATTTGAAGCGCGCTTAAAAGGGCCATCGGTGACCCCTGGGTATTGGCGCAATGAAAAACTTACAAAAGATGCTTTTGACGAAGATGGGTTTTACTGTCTTGGTGATGCTTTACGGTTTGCTGATATAGATGATGCAAGCAAAGGTTTTTTCTTTGATGGGCGTGTGGCTGAAAACTTTAAATTAGCAACAGGTACTTGGGTTGCGGTTGGTGCATTGCGTAGCAAAGTAACTGATGCGCTTGAAGGCATTGCCAAAGATGTTGTCATAGCTGGCGCCGGCAAAAATGAACTAACAGCCTTGCTCGTTCCAAGCCGACCAATTGCTGAAAGGTTGATAGATGGTGGCGATCAATTATCTGATAAAGAGTTGTTTGCGCATCCTGATTTAGTAGATAAAGTTGCGACGCTTTTGGGCACTTATAACAAGACTGCTGGTGGCTCGTCGCTTCGTGTGATGCGCGTATTGTTTATCATTGATGCCTTAAGTTTGGATGCTGGTGAAGTGACCGATAAAGGTTCTGTCAATCAACGCGCTGTTTTAGCCAGCAGAGCTAGCGATGCTGATGCATTATATTTAGACGATCCTCGCGTAATTTGTGCAAAAAGAATTTAGGGTAATAAATCATGGAAATTAAGAATACATCAGCAATGGTTACAGGCGGCGGTTCTGGCCTTGGTGAAGCAACGGCTAGAGACTTAGCTTTTCGTGGTGCGAAGGTTGCAATTATTGATCGAGATATCGAAAAGGCAGTTGCCGTTGCGCTTGATATTGGCGGCATCGCATTAAAAGCTGATGTGACTTCAGAATCTGAGATGATTGATGCACTTGATAAAATAACTGATGCGCATGGCACGCCTCGTATATCGGTTCATTGTGCTGGAATTGGTGGTGCTAGTCGTATTATTGGGCGCGAAGGTGTTATGCCATTAGAAGAATTTCAACGCACTATTAATGTGAACTTAGTGGGCACTTTTAATGTATTACGCCTTACCGCAGAACGCATGTCTAAGGTAGAATTGATTGATGATGATGAGCGCGGTGTGATTATTAATACTGCTTCTGTTGCGGCCTATGACGGGCAAATTGGGCAGGCGGCTTACGCCTCTTCTAAAGGCGGTATTGTTGCGATGTCACTTCCTGCGGCACGTGAATTTTCTCGATTTGGTATCCGCGTAAATGTTGTTGCGCCCGGCATTTTCCTAACGCCATTATTGCATGAATTGCCGCAAGAAGCGCAAGAGGCATTGGCCGCCGATATTCCCTTTCCAAAACGGTTGGGTGATCCAAAAGAATTTGCCCATGCTGTGCGTTTTTGCGTTGAGAATAAATACCTCAATGCAGAAACAATTCGTCTTGATGGTGGTGTACGGCTAAAAGCTAAGTAAGTTTTATCTAAAGTTATAATTGAGAATCTGGTAGGTGAATAATCATGCCAGAGTTTTCGTCGTCTACTTTAATTTGGCATGAAAGACGGCTTGTTGGTTTTACTTCGCTTGATGCAAAATCAAGCATGGTTAGCTCGTCTTCGTCTGCTTTGCCAACACGCTCTAACCAATCATCATCAACATAAACATGACATGTAGCGCACATCATTGCGCCTCCGCATTCTGCTATAATGTCTGAAATATTTGCCGCCAATGCTGTTTGCATCACTGTGTCTCCAGCATTTGCCTCGACCGTTGTTTTTTCACCATTGGCGCTAACAAAAATTACTTCTGTCATATTAATTCTCCGAATATTTTGTAGGTTTAATTAAGGCGCACATTTAAGTTAAGTGGTCCACGAAACCCAAAGCCCCACCATTTTACGTTTTCTGGTTCGACAATTTCCATGTTTGGAAAACGTTCAAAAATGAGCGGCAATAATAATTTGCCAATGGTTAAACGTGCTAAGTGCGTTCCCATGCAATGATGTGGTCCACTGCCAAAGCTTTGGTGTGGGGTGCGTTTTCTAAGGGCGTTAAATTTGTCGCCATCTTCGAACAATTCCTCATCGTGATTGGCTGAGGCTTGAATGGTCATCACTACATCGCCTTTTGGAATGTCAAATCCGCGTATGGTCGTGTCTTGCATAACCAATCGAGAACTTACCTGAATAGGGGCAACCCAGCGCACACCTTCTTCAAATGCGGCACTCCAATTGCCAGATGTTTTTAATTCTTCTAGCTGGTCTATATTGGTTAGCAGGCCATATAGTATTGTAAGCATACAATCTCGCGGTTCATTGATACCGCCGCCGATTGCTATTTTCAAATTTGATACAATTTGCGAATAGGCAATTGGATTTTCTGCATTGACCATTACTGAAAGCGCAGATTGATCTGGTTCGGCTTTTAGTATTTCTGCTTGTTTTGCTATGTAGGTATCCATAGCTATGTGAGCCCTGTCTACACGTTCAAAAGGTTCGTCTGCCCAAGCAAAATTGCCAGCGCCATCGATTAAGGCTTGTGACCAGAATTGCATATCGTCATCTGTTGCATCTGGCATGCCTAAGATGATTGACAATATACTAGCGGATAAGGGCCCAGCAAGCATTGGAAAAAGATCGATTACTTCATTGCGCGGTAAGCGGTCTAAATATTCGTGCGCAAGTTTTTCGTAAGCTGGCGACCAAACGGTTTTTAAATTTGTTGGTGAAAAGGTTGGCATCATGGCTTTGCGTTCGGCCATGTGATCTTCGCCATCTTTGCGCATTAAAGTGTGCGCATTAAAGGCGCGTTGCATTGGGGTGTTTGGATCGTTAGAGCTGAATAATTCTGGATTGTCTTTTATTGGGCGTGTGTCCGCGGCCTTTGTAATAAAGGTTCTACCAATAGATTTTACGCGCAATACAGGAGTTTGAGCACGAAGACGTTTGTATATAGGGTAGGGATTGCTGATTAACTCGCTAATAGCAATTTCATCGTCCAGTGGTGCCAGTGCCAATATATGTGTCTCCTCGAGCTGGTTATTGCGACCTCTTAATGGGTCTTGAAGATAGAATATTAAATTGCATTGTATTAGGCAATCTGATTGTATTGATTTGCAATATCAAATTATTTAATAATACTATTGCGCTGACTGGGTGGAATAGAATGGGTAAATTTAATTTTTTAAATACTGATTTTTCAGCTTTGCGCACTTTGCATTTGGTACACGAATTAGGTTCCTTCACAAAGGCGGCTGATCGATTGAAAGTTA
Organism: Hyphomicrobiales bacterium; assembly: GCA_002400845.2. Lineage (GTDB taxonomy): Bacteria > Pseudomonadota > Alphaproteobacteria > Rhizobiales > Rhizobiaceae > Salaquimonas. The sequence continues at coordinate 18,120 of NVRK02000014.1, read as the reverse complement.
ATCAGTCGGCAATTAGCTACACAATTGAAAAGCTGCGGTCTGTTTTTAGTGATCCATTGTTTGTAAGGCAAAGTGGTAAAATTGTTGCAACAATTCGCTGTAATGAAATTGTGCTTTCGACCCAAAAAATGTTGATTGAGTTTGAAGCTTTATTACAGTTAGATGAGTTTGACCCGAACACGGCAAATGCAAGGTTTAAGATTTCTAGTAATTATTATGAGCGTCAAGTTTTAATTCCAAATATCATTTCTAAGCTGCGAACTGTTGCGCCAAATATGACGCTAGATTTGATTGCAGCAACTTCTGTCGGAGTGAATCAGATTAAATCAGGTGAGGCGGATATTTTGCTTGGTCCTTATCGGCCAGACGAAAATGACCTTTATTGCGAAGAACTTTTGCGTGAGAAATATGTTTGTGTAATGGACCATACGCATGATTTAGCTAAAAGTAGACTAACTATGGCTGAATACATAAATGCCAGTCATTTAGTAATTAATTATGGTGGTAGTTGGCGCTCGCCTTATGTGTTGCAAATTGAAAAAATGGGTATTGAGCTAAAGCAAGTCTTAACTGTGCCAAGTCCTGCTGGTATTGATAATATGTTACTGGGAACTGACTTGATCGCAACCGTACCTGAGCGCGTGGCATTGGGATTTGGTGATGCTATATGTATTCGTGAAATGCCGATCGATGTAAGCTTTGAATTAAATATGGTTTGGACAACAAGAACACATAAATCACCGCTTCATCGGTGGATGAGAAATCTTGTTGTTAACAGCATCAATTAATGATCGCTATTTCTATAATCGCTAGGCGATAATCCATTTTTGAGTTTAAATAATCTGCTGAAATAGCCAATGTTATTAAATGACAATGTATGTGCAATCTCGCTAATTGAGTGTTGGCTAAATTTCAATAATTTTTTAGCCCCTAATAGTTTGCGCGAGATGATTAAGTCATTTGGGGATCGGTTAAGAATGTTTTTGCAAGTTCTGGTAAGTTGCACAGTTGAAATGTTTAATTGATCGGCATAAAATTTTACAGGCTTTGCTGAACCAAAATGCGTCTCTAAAAGCGTAACAAATTCTTGTGCACGGTCTTCTTGTCTTGAAAGCGGGCGTGAAGAGTTCTCATTTTTTTGTGATGTATTTAACTGCGCAAAAGATACTAACAATTGCTCACTTAGCAATTGTAATGAAGCGTTTTTAAAATCCTTATTGTCCAATACGTTGGTTTCGATTTGTTGAAAGATACGTTCAAAAGTTACGACCTCATCTTGTTGGCAAGGCAATAAAATTGCTTGCTCAAACATGTTTTTAGGCAGGGTTAAATTTTTAATTGAACGATGAATATGAGACAGTTCTAGTGTTACGATACTGCCATCTATGTTTTTAGGAAATTCAAACATATGCACAACAGGTGGCGGAATGAAAATTGCGACGGGCGTCTTTGTTGTGCCTTCCCAATCACCTAACTTAATTTTTACATTACCAGAACGCAAAAAGAATATTTGGCATAGTCTTTGGTGTTTATGGGGTTTTATAGTCCAATTATGTTCTATGCTACGATCTAAAATCGTCTCATAATGAAGATACTGGGGCGTAACAGAATCAAGATACTGCCCGTATAGCGCATATGTAGGAATGATAGACATGACTGATATTGTACAATTGTGATAAAACAATCAATAAAATAAAGCAAATAATGATCGTAAAGTGTAAATTATTGTTCTCAATCTGCATTGAATTGATTTTTGTCATGCTGTTTAATTATGAAAAATAAAGGCAGATGAAATGACACTAAAAAAATCAACACAAGTTTGCATAATAGGGTCAGGCCCCTCTGGTCTGTTGCTTTCGCAACTTTTACATAATGAAGGCATTGATAGTATTATCTTAGACCGTCAATCGCGTGAGGGTATTGAATCTCGTATACGCGCTGGCGTACTTGAGTGGGGCAGTGTTGAAGCTTTGCAACAAGCAGGCGTTGGTGAGCGCATGATGAAAGAGGGCATTCCACATTCTGGATTTGATATTGCTTTTGATGGGGATCGGCATCGTATTGATCTTGAAGGCTTAACAGGCAAGCAGGTTATGATTTATGGTCAGACCGAAATTACCAAAGATCTAATTGGCAAACGTTTAGCTGAAGGTTGCGACATTGTATTTTCTGCGACAAAAGTTCAGCCACTAAATGTAACTGATAAAAGACCCACTGTGACTTATGAAAAAGATGGTGAAGTTTTTGAAATTGAGTGCGATTACATCGCTGGCTGTGATGGGTATCATGGCGTGTCGCGCAAAACATTTCCTGCAAGTATACAAAAAACCTTTGAGCGTATTTATCCATTTGGGTGGCTGGGTGTTATGGTTGAAAAACCACCTGTTGCGCATGAATTAATTTATGCAAACCATAGTCGTGGTTTTGCGCTTTGTTCGATGCGGTCAGAAACACGTTCTCGTTATTATGTGCAATGTTCGCTGAATGACAAAGTAGTTGATTGGTCAGATGAGCGTTTTTGGGAAGAGCTTTCGATTCGTATTGGGCCAGAAACAGCTGCTAATTTACAAACTGGTGATAGTTTTGAAAAAAGTATCGCGCCGCTTCGTTCTTTTGTTACAGAGCCTATGCGGTATGGGAACTTATTTCTTGCAGGGGATGCCGCGCATATAGTGCCACCCACTGGTGCGAAGGGGCTTAACTTAGCGGTTGCAGATGTTCGCCTGTTATCAAGGGCGTTGATTGAAGATTATAAAAACAACAATGACAGCCATTTAGAAACTTATTCTAAGACGTGTTTAAAACGCGTTTGGAAAGTGGAGCGCTTTTCGTGGTTTATGTCTACTATGCTACACCAGTTTAATGACTTTAGTGGGTTTGATAAAAAAATGCAGCGTGCAGAATTTGATAATATCGTAGATAGTGAAGCTGCACAGCGAAATATTGCCGAAAACTATGTGGGTCTTCCGCTAGAATAATATATAAATCTTGGAGTGAAGTATGAGCAAATTAACTGAACAAGGAATGGCAACACGTAGGTCTGTGTTGGGCGATGTCCATGTCGATAAAGCTGAAGCGAATAAGAGCGACTTTGATGTCGAGTTTCAAGCGATGATTACAGATGGTGCTTGGGGACGTGTTTGGTCGGGTGACCATTGGTCTAAGCGCGAGCGTTCAATGGTAACAATCGCATTATTGGCTGGGCTTGGTCATTATGAAGAAATGGCGATGCATATAAAAGCAACTGTAAGAACGGGGGCAAGCCGCGAAGATGTTAAAGAGGCGTTGTTGCATGTCGCAATTTATGCAGGCGTTCCACATGCTAACCACGCTATAAAAATTGCAAAAGAAGCATTTGCAGAAATGGATAAAGCTGAACAAAAAGGCGATAATAAATAATGTCCAATACTAATATTCGATATACACCGCGCGACAGAGATTGGCATCCTGAGCCTGATTTTCCTGAATATCGCTCAACAATTCTGCGTTCTCCTAAGCAAAAACTAGTTGTTGTCCCTGAGATGATGGCGGATAAAACTGGCCCGGCTTTTGGGCAAAATGTTTTGGGCGAATTTGATAATGATATGATTGTTAATTTTGCACAATCTGGTGAAAAAGCCATTGGCGAGCAAATTATTGTTCATGGTAAAATTGTGGATGAAAATGGCAGAGCTGTACCAAATACACTGGTAGAAGTTTGGCAAGCAAATGCGGGTGGCCGCTATCGCCATAAGAACGATAATTATCAAGCACCACTTGATTCAAATTTTGGTGGTTGTGGTCGCTGTGTAAGTGATGCTGATGGCAATTATTCGTTTCGCACTATTAAGCCTGGTCCATATCCGTGGCCTAATGGGGGCAATGATTGGCGTCCAGCTCATATTCACTTTTCAATATTTGGTTCAGGATTTTCTCAACGTTTGATTTCTCAGATGTATTTTGAAGGTGATCCACATATTCAAATTTGTCCCATTGTTCACACGATTGGCGATCCACGTGCTGTAGACCAATTAACAGCGCGTTTGGATATGTCTAATTCTAAGCCGTTAGACATTTTGGCTTACCGTTTTGATATCGCAATTCGCGGTACAAACAGTACTTATTTTGAAAACAAGCCAGAAGGCAATTAGGGATACTATAATGGTTGATTTTCGTTCATTGCGTAATGCAGAAGCGCAAAGTAATTTAGACTTTCCCATTAAAGAAAGTCCATCACAAACGGCAGGGCCTTATGTTCACATAGGCTGTCTGCCAAATTTTGTTGGGGTGAATGGTGTTTATCCAAAAGACTTAACAATTAATGGCGCTTTGCCAGATGGTGATAAAATCACGATCAAAGGTTTTGTCTATGATGGCGATGGTGCAATTGCCAAAGACATTATGATTGAAAGCTGGCAAGCGAATAGTGCAGGCGATCTTAAAAATGGTATTTGGCGCCGTATGCCTACCGATTTAGAAACGGGTGAGTTTAAGCTTGAAACCATTATGCCAGGAAGTGTTGATGGTAATTCACCATATATCAATTTATGGATTGTTGCGCGCGGTATTAATATTGGCTTGAACACAAGAATTTATTTTGAAGATAATCTTGATGAAAAAGATATGGTTTGGAAACATGTTCCAAAAGAGCGCCAGTTTACTTTAATAGCCAAAAGGGTTGAGGGTGGATACAAGTTTGATATTCGCTTACAAGGTAGCTTAGAGGGCGAAGACGAGACTGTGTTTTTCGATATATAAATAGTTTTTCTGTCAGGATTTAATGTGTCACAGTTTTTAAAAATAGATAACAATAATGGTGATGCGCTTGTACTTCACTATCGTTTTCGCGAAGGTGAAGCAGGTATAAAGCCAATTGTTTTTGCCAATTCTCTTGGAACAGATTTTAGAATTTGGGACGGGGTGATTGATCTATTGCCGGCCAATATTCCTGTTTTGTGTTTTGATAAAAGAGGGCATGGCCTGAGTGAAATTTTAGATCAAACTGGCCTAACAAGTATTGAACAACTTGCTGGTGATATGGCTGCATTGATGGATCACTTTAAGATTAAAGATGCAACCATATGCGGCGTTTCTGTTGGCGGTATGATTGCGCAATCTCTTAGTGCTAGCAGGCCAGATTTAATTCGTGCAGCTGTATTTAGCAATACGAGTTATAAAATGGGCACGGTTGATAATTGGAACCCTCGTATTGGCGCGGTGCGCGACACTGGCATTGAACCAATGAGCGATATGATATTGGAACGCTGGTTTTCTAAAAAGTTTATCAGTGAAAAACCATCCGATTATCTAGGCTATAAAGCAATGTTAGTACGCACCCATGCAGAAGGCTATGCAAGGGTTTGCGAAGCAATACGTGATGCAAATTTTGAAGAACAATGTTCAAAAATTACTCAGCCATCAATTTGTATCGCTGGGTCTGATGATCTTGGTACAACACCAGATGTCGTTGAAAAACTTGCCAATGCTTTACCAAATTCACAATTTCGCGTATTATCTGATGTGGGGCATTTGCCATGCATTGAAGCACCGCAAAAAATAGTTGATGCGCTTAAAGATTTGGAAGCTTTTTAAATGACCAACTCAATCAACAGCTTAAACAATTCGTTATTTGACGATGCTGAAATTTCTGCGCTTTGGAGCAATGATAGTCAGCTTGGCTTTGTCATAGATTTTGAAATTGCGTTTACAGATGCTTTGTTGAAAGCAGGGCGCATTAGCGATGACGCAGCGCAGACAGCCGTTTTGAAAATGCAAAATTTTCAACCAGATTATGCAGAACTTGCTATTGGTGTAAGACGCGATGGTCTGTTAATTCCATCATTGGTCAAGCAATTAAAGAATGGCTTAAGTGAGCCTTTGGCAATTCATACAGGCAGCACTTCTCAAGATGCGTTGGACACTGCGCTGGTTTTAACGCTTCGACAAATTGCGAACATAATCAGTGAACGATTGCATAGCGTTATTGTATTGCTTGAAGAGCTGGATGCAAAATTTGGTAATGCAACAATTATGGGCCGAACCCGTATGCAAGCGGCAAATCCTATTTTAGCCAGTCATAGAATTAAGTCTTGGAAAGCAGGCATTACTAATCAGCTATCACGACTTGAAAAAGCAGTTGATGAAATTTCTGTTTTACAATTGGGTGGTGCTACGGGCGATAATTCTGCACTTGGTGAAGATGCTGTCTTAATCGCTAACCACATGGCTAGCGAACTTGAATTGATGGCTCCAACTTTATGCTGGCATAGTGTGCGCGATGGTGTGGTTGAATTTGGCAATGTGCTTTCTATGATTACTGGATCGCTTGGTAAAATTGGCCTGGACATTGTTTTAATGGCACAGCAAGGCATTGATGAAATTACACTTGCTGGCGGCGGCGGTTCTTCTGCTATGCCTCATAAGAAAAATCCAGTCCTCGCAGAATTACTTGTCACATTGGCTAGGTACAATGCTGGACAGGTTGCTATATTGCACAATGCATTGGTGCATGAGCAAGAGCGCTCTGGTTCTGCTTGGATGTTAGAGTGGTTAACTTTGCCACAAATGACAATCACCACTGGCGCGGCCTTAAGCGCAGCAGAAGAATTGCTTTCAAAAGTGGCGGATATTAAAGGCTCTGAATAATTTTCGGTATTTTTAAAGTAGCATTCTTAATGCAGTGATGAATAGAAAGATTGCAAACGCTAATTTGAGCGATTTCGCATTTATCATATGAGCGATTTTTGCCCCGATTGGCGCGGTAAATATTGTCATTGAAAATATCAAGACCATTGCGATTAAGTTTACATATCCAAATGAAAAGGGAGGCCTATCTGCAACGCCTATTCCTGCCAGTACAAAACCAATCACCGCTGGAATAGCTATTACTAATCCAAATGCGGATGCTGTTCCAACGGCCCTGTGAACAGGATACGAGAATAGTGTGAGAGTAGGAACAGACAGCGTTCCACCGCCTATGCCCATGAGCGATGATAAAAAGCCAATGGTTGCGCCAATGACTCCATTTATGGTTTTGGATTTTGGGAGCTGATTCAAAATCACAAGCTTCTTTGGGTTCGCCATGTTGATTGAAACGACAAGGGCGATGATGCCAAACAAAATGGTTAACTCGTCGCTTTTAATATAGCGTGATAAATATCCGCCTAATCCTGCACCTATAAAAATAAACGGCGCCCAAAATTTTAAAAGATCAACATCAAGTGCGCCTTTTTTATAATGGCTTCGTGATGACGAAATAGAAGTTGGAATGATGGTTGCAAGGGATGTTGCAACTGCTAAATGCATGGATATGCTTTTTGGAATTTGCAAATAATCAAACAGATAAAAAAGCACTGGTACAATAACAATGCCGCCGCCAACGCCTAGTAATCCAGCCAATATGCCTGCTATTGCACCTGTTGCTAAAAGGCCAATTGCAAGCGCTATTAAAAAACCAGTCGAACCATAATCAATCATTATGTGTGTTCTTTCGTTATTTTCTTCTTACCGTCTACTTTATTAGTAAACATGAATATAGGGCGCCAGCATTTTTAATATTGAGACATAAGTCTACATATAAAATCGCATGCGGCAATTGGACGTTTGTTTTTTGTGGTTGTATTTGCAAATGCTTTTACTCTACTTTGTAACAAATATGTAAAAGCAGCTTTGGAGGCTGGTTAATATGACCCAAATGCCAAAATTACAATTTCAGGCAGAATATAAAGAGATAATGAGTGAAGCGCATTCACGCCCACCTTTTGATATTCCTGAAAATCATAACGTATTTTATTTGGCGTTCTCTTGCACACAAGTCACCGCACAACATGTGCGTATGTTGATAGACAGCAAAGCGAAGGATTCTGGCTATCGTCATGTAATTGGAAAATTAGACGGGTGGGTTGCTAAGTATGAATTACATACCGAATTTATCTCACTTTATTTATTGGTTGAAAACACCCTTTCTAAAGAAGATGTTTTAGTACGGTTGGCTAATAAAATTGATTTTGATCTGTTGGAAATCAATCTTGCTATTTGGTTGCAAGTTGCTTCAACCAAAAAAGAATTTAGAAAGATCTTTAGCGATTGGTCTGTGTTTTATGGAGGCGGATTGCGCGAGGGGGGAGAGGTTCGTGCAACACTAGCCCCCGATGATGCTGGGTTTATTGATTTTGTTGTTTTAAAGGGTTCTGCCAAGGAGTTTACTTTAGGACGTAGAATTCAACGATTAATCGAACTTGAAACGTACCGTGTTATGACCTTGAAAGGTCTTCCATTAGCAAGAAGTCGAGCGACTGAACTTTCAAAACTTGAAAAAAAATTAGAAAGTATTTCTGCCAATATGAACACTGTTGCTCATGGCGAAGGCGAGAAAAGTGAAGCTGTTTTTAAAGAGCTTTGTGCATTGTCTAATAAGGCTAATCATATGCAGTCTGGCAGTAGGTTCCGTTATTCTGCCAGTAGAGCGTATTTTGATTTAGTTGAACAACGGATCGATTGGTTTGATGAAAAAAAAATTGGTGGGCTGCATATGCTGAGTGCATTTGTGAGCTCACGATTAAAGCCAGCGATAGATACGATTGAAAGCATGGGCAAACGCCAACAAGATTTGGTGGATGATGTTGCTCGTGTATTTGCATTATTGCGTACACGTATCGAACTGAATGTCGGTAAAGATAATCAAGATATATTGCGTTCAATGAGTGAGCGTCACGATCAACAGGTTAAGATATCGCAAACGGTTGAAGGCCTGTCTGCAATTGCCATTACCTATTATGCTGTTGGCTTGGTGTCGTATTTCTTGAAGGTGTTTGCCAAAGAAGAGATTGTTCCGATTAGTCATGGCATGATGACCGCGTTATCAATTCCAATTGTGTTTGGCTTGGTAATTCTTGGGCTAAGGCATATGCGCTCTAAATGGCATTAAGTGCCTAATTAAGGATCGCACATCATCAAGATTTCAATCTGGGCAGTTACAGTGAGTGACAGATCTAGCATGTGTGATGGGTTGAAATCTAAAGTTTAGATTTTAAACTAATTTGAGTTAATTCAATCAAGCGCTCAATTCTGGTTGCAATGGTTACATCATTAGAAGTGATCTCGAGTAGGGCGCTAATTGGCAATGCGACTACAGAAGCAAAATCACCACTTCGCAAATTTAAAGTTCTTGGGGCTCTGGTTAAAGTTTGACGAGTGATAAAAATTTTGCCGTTTTTAAGCGTATCAAGAATATTTTCATTGTTGTCTATGATGTCAATTGAACCATCTATTGGAAAATAAATATAAGTGGATACTGAACCCGATTTTTCTATCGTTTCATGGTATCCATATTCAATAATTTTAGCGCTGTCAGCAAGTTTATCAAGACCTGCCATATCGGTATCAAATATACCAGTTCCCAATAATTGCTGAAGGCATTTTGCTGAATCATCTTTGGGCTTTTCAGTCGTTTGAAAATATCTATTTTGCGAACCAGCTAATTTTAAACCTGCTCGATTTGAGGCGTACCAAAGTTTTCTTAAAAAGTCAGAGCGCACTTTCCAAGCCAGTCCGCGATCGGGTACAAAGAACATCAATTCGTATTTAATGCCTTGGTCCATGTAGTCTATTAGTTCTACTTCCAATATTGGGGTATGCATAACATCGGGTATAGAATTGGCGACCTGGATTATTATATCAATAACTTTTTCAGGTGCATCATCATAAGAATATATCAGTTCGATTTCTTCACCAAAGGGCTGAGTTTCAGATGACAGAACAACGAAAGTTGCTTGGGCTAAGGCTGAGTTGGGAACAACTGCAAGCGTCATTGTCTCAGTTTTTAGAGTAACTGAACGCCAATCCATAGCCGTGATTTGTCCTTGGGTTTCTCCAACTGAAAGCCAGTCACCTTCTTTAAAGGTGCGTGTAGAAACCATCGAAAGTCCAGCAAAAACGGCTGATAGAGTGTCTTGCAATGCTAGACCCAAAACGATTCCGCCCACACCAAGGCCAACCAATGCGCCTTGTAAATCTGCGCCCCAGATTGTTGAAACAATTATCGCCGCTGCTAGTAAAACCAACATCAAACGCAATAGATCTAGTAGTAACCCTGGAATGTTAGCTAAGAAGGATGCGTTAGGTCTTGGCTGTGTAATGAATGCGTTTAAGGCGGTGAGTACGGTATTTATCGAGAATATCCACATGGTGGTGAGGACAATTTTTGCTAAAATTACGCCAGCACTAAGGTCTGCAAGATTTGCTTGATGCATTGCATCAAAGCCAGCAATTTTGCTAAGTGCAATATAGATGGCAAGAGAAGGCAGGACTGTTAGTTGTAACTGTAAAATTACGCGGGTATAGGGCGAGTTTCTTTGCTCAAGCCCACGTTGAAATTCAGATAAGGCTACCGTCATCAATGGGTAGACTACTATTACAAACAGTATTGGGAGGATAATATTATTATCCATGAGTTGCTTTTCTGTGTTGTTTTTTAGCTACGCTTTGGCTCACTTTTTTGAGTTTTTCTTTAGCCACATAATAGGGTTGTTTCGTTTTTTTAGATTTCGTTGAGGAACTATCTTGGAAAACACCCTTTTTAATAAACTTATCTGGTGCTTGGATTTCTGCAAGAGAACTGCTTGAAATTGCAACAGTATTGGGTTTAGTTAATACCGATAACTGTCTTGCTATTGTTACGCTCTCTCCAAGGATTTCATAAACAACCCTTCGAGTACCAACGATGCCTGCATCAACTTCGCCAGAACAAAGGCCAACGCTGAGCGTTAAGTTGAAGCCATGTGATTTATTAAATTTGTCAGTAATGGCGATCATATCTTCTGCAAGTGCGAGCGCTCGTCTACCGTGATCTAACCTTTGTTCGGGTAACCCACACGCCGCTAAATATACATCTCCAATTGTATTAATTCTCTCGACACCGTGGCGAAGGGTGGCGTCGTCAAAAGCATCAATCAATTCATTAATTAAAGTGACCATTTCTTCGGCACTTACATCTTTCATTATATCGGAAAATTGGCCAATGGTGGCATATAATACCGTTACATTTTTGTAAGTTTCAGCAATACCTGCTTCGCCGCCACGTACACGATCAGCAATAACATTTGGCAATAAAGTGCGAAGTAGCCTCGTATTTTCTATATTTTTATTTTCGATCTCAGCGTTGTGACCGTTTATTTGTTCTATCATTTTGTTGAAAGATTTTGAGAGACTGGTAAATTCATCATTACCTGTTTCGGGCAATCTAAAATCTGTTTCGCCTCGTGATAATCTTAGTACACCTTCTTCAAGCCGCTGTATTGGTTTGGAGAAAATACCAGCCGCCCATAATGAAAAGATGGTGGCAATAATTGCAATTCCTGCAAGTGTCAAAATAATTTGTTTTTGTAAGTCGTATAGGGGTGCAAGTGCCTCGGATACGTCCTTTTGTGCAAGAATTGCCCAACGCTTACCTGCAATTTCGATAGGAGAAAAAGCAGATAGCACTTCTACGCCACGGTAATCATTTATAATTTGAGTACCAATACTTCCATTTAGTGCTTGCTCAGCGGCTGATGTTTTAATGGGATGGTTAAGTATTGCAATTCCAGTATTCTCTATAAGTTCTATTGTTTTCTTTGGGATTGCAGCATTACGCAGCGCATTTAAATATTGTTCTTTGTCTTCTAATAAAAATCTGCTTGTGGTGCGTAGTTTTGAGTCGCTGCCGACAAGATATACTTCCCCAGTTTTGCCTAAGCCTTCTTTTTCCCAAAGTTTTTCGGATGTCATAAATGCGTTTAATGAGGCAATGTTAATTTGTGCGGCGATAACACCAATGAATTGTTTGCCATCAAAAACGGGGGTTGCCATAAAAGCTGCTGGTTTGTTGTAGGATGGCGCATAATGAGAAAAATCTTCTAGTATGACCGTGCCTCGCCGTGGAGATTCGCGTACAGACCGATAGGCTTTTGCAAGTCCAGAAAAACGATAAGGGCCTGTTTCGAGGCTTGTTGCATAGTCGGTTTCTTTGAATACAGAATATACAATTTGTCCATTTTCTGGTTCGATTAAGAAAAGGTCATAATATTGAAGTTTTTCAAGCATGCGTGAAAATAGCGGATGGTATTTTGTATGCGTTTGACCATAGAGGCTAATATCATTGGAATCGTTGCCAATATTTTTTGGAGTAATTAATTCATTTTTAAATCCTGTCGCAGCTGGGTTTTGTGAAATGAATTGTATTTGTCTTGCTAAAACCGTTTTATTTTGCGGGAAAAAGCTATCGAGTAAGGGTTCTCCAGAAATGTTTTTCGATAGTTTTGGTAAGAAGTCATCCATGTAAAATGAATATAAGCCTTCTTGAACGCTCGTATCTTTTAAATATACCTGATCGAATGAGCGTTTGAATAGTCTTAAAGAATCCGCAACTTGTTGCTGATTAGAAAATACATCAAATGTAGCCATTTGATTATTGAAATAGTTTATAGTTTGTCGTTTTTTGGATTCACGCAATGCTGTGAGTTGATCGTAGACAGTGTGAGTAAGTGCAATTTTTGCACTCTTATAAGAAATATAACCAATAACTGAGGCGCTTAATAACCCCACCAAAACTAATAATAAAAGCACTTTTGATCTAATAGACATTTTGCTCATCTGCTAACCCGCCCCTATTGGTAAACATTGAAACTCTATTATAAATGAACGCAATACACCGTTCAAGTAATGCCGTAGCGGAAGGCGTCACCTTTTACACAGGAGTTATTAAATATGTCTCCCAAATGATGAGCCCCCATTAGCAATTGTCATTAAATATGAATGTTTTGCGGTATTCAATAGGGGTAATGCCAACTGATTGTTTGAACTGTCTAGAAAATGCTGCTTGATCGCTGTATCCGCAACTAAGTGCAACTTGTATGATAGGTGTTTGGGAATGGCTTAATTTGTGACAAGCAAGGCCAATGCGTTCTCTGGTTATATATTGACTTAGTGATAGGCCAAATAAAGCTTTAATACGCTTGTCTAGTTGATATTCTGAAAAGCCGCTAGACTGGGTGAATTCTGAGTGGCGTAAGTTATTCGCCAAATTGTTTTGGATATGATCGAGTAGTGTAGATATATTTGAGTATTCACTGCCTAAGCTCGAATTGGGTCGTAAATCTCGTGATATACCGCAAAGCCCAGCGATTTTACCCTCAGTAGTTCAATTGCCAGGATGCGTAATTTTATGACTGCACAAATAGGCATGCAATCTCAAGAGGAGAATGAGAAATGAAGACAGATATCTACTCAAATGTTTTTGGGGGCCTTATGCCAGCTTTAATGACCCCATGTACGCCCAATAGAGAACCTGACTTTGATGCATTGGTTGAAAAGGGCAAAGAGCTGATATCCATTGGCATGTCTGCGGTTGTTTATTGTGGCTCTATGGGCGATTGGCCATTGCTAGAAGATGCACACAGGCAAGAGGGCGTATCGCGATTGGTAGAAGCTGGCGTTCCAACAGTGGTTGGCACTGGTGCTATCAACACATTTAAGGCTGTTGAACATGCTAAACACGCCCAAAAATCTGGTGCGTATGGCTTGATGTTAATACCAAGGGTTTTGTCACGCGGTTCATCAGTGGCGGCTCAAAAATCTCACTTTTCAGATGTTTTAAGTGCCGCGCCCGACTTGCCTGCCGTCATTTATAACAGCCCGCATTATGGTTTTGCGACCAGAGCGGATTTGTTTTTTGCGCTTCAAATGAAGTTTCCAAACCTTGTTGGGTTTAAAGAATTTGGCGGCGTTGACGATTTAAGCTATGCGGCTGAAAATATTACAAACAAAGATCAAGATACTGTCTTGATGGTTGGCGTAGATACGGCTGTATTTCACGGGTTTGTAAATTGCGGGGCAGGCGGTGCTATTACAGGCATTGGTAATGTCTTACCCAAAGAAGTGTTGCTGCTGGTGGCGCTTTGCCAAAAGGCAGCTAAAGGAGATGTGAAAGCGCGTGTAAAAGCTAAAGAGCTTGAAGATGCTTTGGCTGTATTATCTTCTTTTGACGAGGGTACAGATTTGGTTTTGTACTATAAATATTTAATGTTCTTAGAAGGAAATGCTGAATACGAATTGCATTTCAATCCTTCAGATAAGTTATCTAACAGCCAGCGCGAATATGCAAAAGTTCAACTAACCTTATTTAAAACTTGGTATGGCGAATGGTTTAAATCGTTGGAGGGTGCGTAATGCGTGTCATAGATTCACACACTGAGGGGGAGCCAACGCGTGTTGTTATTGAAGGCGGCCCAGATTTGAATTCTCATTCATTAAGCGAACAAGCAATTGAACTTAGTAAAAATCATCAAGATTTTTTAAATGCTACGCTTACGGAACCGCGTGGTTTTGAAGCAATGGTAGGTGCTTTGTTGCGTCCGGCAATCGATTCTAAATGTGAAACTGGAGTTGTTTATTATACACCTGCTGGTGCTTTGAATATGTGTGGGCATGCCACAATTGGACTTGTTATCACGCTTGCTCATATGGGGCGTATTGACATTGGTACGCATTATATTGAAACGCCAATTGGCATTGTTAAAACTGAATTGAAAAAAGGTAATGAAGTTTCAATTCAAAATATCGAAAGTTATAGATACAAAAAAGATGTGACATTTAAGGTTGATGGATTGGGTGTTGTTACTGGCGATATTGCATGGGGAGGCAATTGGTTTTTCCTTACGAAAGATATTCCGTGTGCGTTAAATTATGAAAATATTCCTCAATTGCTAGATGCATTAAAGTCAATAAGAAGGGCTATTACTGAGCAGCACATTACTGCGAAAGATGGCGCTGAAATTGACCACTTTGAATTTAACGGACCTGGTAGTGAAAACATGAATGGGCGCAATTTTGTGCTTTGTCCAAATGGTACTTATGATCGCTCGCCTTGTGGCACTGGAACGTCTGCTAAAGTCGCGTGTTTGGCGGCTGATGGTCAATTAAAAGAGAATGAGGTTTGGATTCAGGAAAGTATCATAGGTAGTTGTTATCAGACATCTTTTCAAAATGGTTTTAATGGCGGTGTCATTCCAACTATAACCGGAAAAGCATTTGTAACGGGTGAAACTACACTGATTCAAAATGCACAAGACCCTTATGCAAATGGCATTGTTAGTTCTCTTAAAAACTTAAAAAATTGAATGCGTAAATTGTCCATCACGGAAAGTCTTTACCATGAAAAATGTTGAAATTGATGTGATTGTAATTGGCGCTGGTGTCGTTGGAATGTCATGTGCGTTGGCATTGCAAAAGCGTGGATTGAGCATTAAAATTTTAGAACGAAAAACTATTGCCAGTGAAGCATCTTTTGGCAATGCAGGTGCATTTGCATTTTCAGAAATATTGCCTTTAGCAAAACCATCATTATTTTTAAAAGCACCTAAATGGTTATTAGACCCAATGGGGCCGCTTTCTATTCCGCCAGCTTATGCTTTAAAAGTTATGCCTTGGATGTTGCGGTTTTTACGTTCTGCTTTTTCAGATAAGTTTAATAAAAGTGTAGTGGGCCAAGCTTCTTTGATGAAGTTTTGTGAAAGCACTATAGAAGGCCATATTGATAATGTTGGCGCTAATAATATGCTACGACATGAAGGGCAGTTGCAACTTTATGAAAGTGAGAGACAATGGCTTGCAGAACGTGAATGCTGGCAGATTTGGGAGCGACATGGTATTGAATTTGAACATTTGCATAGCGCTGAAGAAATAGCCAATCTTCAACCGGGTGTTTCATCTCGTTTTACGCACGGTACTTTTACACCAGCATGGCGCAGTATTAGAGACCCATTTGTTTATACAAAACATTTAGCCAAAGTGTTTTTGGAGCACGGTGGTATTATTGGATATGAAAATGTGTCTGATTTAGAACACTATCCCGATTATGTATGCGTTGTAGCTGAACATAAAAAGTACTCTGCCAAACATGTTGTTATTGCTGCTGGGGCGTGGTCGCATAAATTGGCAAAAATGCTTGGTGAGAATATACCGCTTGAAACACAGCGAGGCTATAACACGACTTTGTCTTCTGGTGCTTTTGATCTGAAAATGCATCTCACTTTTCCTGAACACGGGTTCGTTGTCTCTAAAATAGGAGATGGCATTAGGGTAGGTGGTGCTGTTGAGATGGGCGGATTGAAACTGCCACCAAACTATAAGCGGTCTGAATTTATGCTGGATAAGGCAAAGCGCTTTCTACCAGAGCTTAATAGTGAAAATGGAACGCAGTGGATGGGCTTTAGGCCCTGTCTGCCAGACAGTTTGCCAGTGATTGGTAGCGCTAAAAATGCGTGTAATGTCATTTATGCATTTGGGCACGGGCATCTTGGCCTCACACAATCTGCTGGTACTGGTGAGTTGGTAAGTGAGCTGGTTATGGGTTTGAAGCCTTCGATTGATTTAACGCCCTTTAGCGCTAGACGCTTTTAAGCTCTTATTGTTGTGGGTTAACAGACGCTTGAGATGATACATTTATGCGTTTGGGTTTCACTTATTTCACTAAAATTTAACCGATTTTATTGTATATAATCTGTAATTCTTTAAATAATTAGTCATTAATACTTTCTAATAGATAATAGAGGTTAAAATTACTTTTTGATCGATGGTATTCTGTCCTTAGTCAATAATTGAATGTTCAGTTGAGTGGTGCAAGATGAAAAAACTAAAAACACAGCCTATAAATGTACATCGCGTAAAGATGCGCTCGCAATGCAACGCTTCGCAAGAAAGTGTTATTGAGAGTCTTCTAAATGGCTGTGATATTGATAATTCAAAATTAGGTCACATTACCCAGCGCGCCATTAAACTTGTTCAAAAAATTCGAACGAATAACAATCCAGGTCTCATGGAAGTGTTTTTGGTTGAATATGGTCTGTCTACCGATGAAGGCATTGCACTTATGTGTTTGGCCGAAGCTTTGTTACGTGTGCCAGATACGCAAACAATTGATGAATTAATTGAAGATAAAATTGCGCCATCTTCTTGGGGGGCGCATTTGGGTAAATCGAGTTCTTCGCTCGTTAATGCTTCTACTTGGGGGCTTATGCTTTCTGGTAAGATTTTAAGAGAGCCGCAATCTGACGGTATCGCAGATACTTTGCATGGTTTGATTAAGCGTTTTGGGGAACCTGTTATTCGTACGGCTGTTAAAGGTGCGATGAAAGAAATGGGCCATCAATTTGTTTTAGGGCGTACGATTAAAGAGGCTGTGAAGCGTGGTGCAGATCATAAAGCTAAGGGATATACTTATTCGTATGACATGCTTGGTGAAGCTGCGCTTACAGCCAGTGACGCGAAGCTGTTCTACGCCTCATATGATGATGCGATTGTAGAACTATCAAAAAGCTCAAAATCGAAAGATGTCCGCGATAATCCTGGTATATCTATTAAGCTTTCTGCGCTTCACCCAAGGTATGAAGTTGGGCAAAAACAGCGCGTGATGAACGAGTTGATCCCGTTGGTGGCGTCTTTAGCATTGAAAGCAAAAAGGGCTCATATGGGTTTTAACATCGATGCAGAAGAAGCCAACCGACTTGATCTGTCGCTTGATGTTATTGAGGCTGTATTAAGTTCGCCCGAATTTGAAGGCTGGGACGGTTTTGGCGTGGTTGTGCAAGCCTATGGTAAGCGTGCATCTTGCGTCCTTGATTGGTTATATGAGCTGTCTAACAAATTAGATCGCAAGATTATGGTTCGACTCGTAAAGGGTGCTTATTGGGATAGTGAAATTAAGCAGGCCCAAATTGATGGCGTTAAAGATTTTCCTGTTTTTAGCGATAAGTCTGCAACGGATGTTTCTTATATTTGTTGTGCTAAAAAATTGAGCCAGATGACGGATAGAATTTACCCTCAATTTGCAACACATAATGCACATACTGTTGCTGCAATTTTAGAATTATTTGATGATGCTCAAACATATGAATTTCAAAAATTACATGGCATGGGCGATTCATTATTCGATGTGGTGCTTTCGCAAGAAAATGTGCGTTGCCGTATTTATGCACCAGTTGGTGCGCATAAAGATTTACTTGCTTATCTTGTTAGAAGGCTTTTGGAAAATGGCGCGAATAGTTCATTCGTAAATCAAATTGTTGATGAAAATGTGCCAGCAGAATTGGTCGCTTTTGATCCATT
>NVRK02000130.1 GCA_002400845.2 Hyphomicrobiales bacterium | reverse complement strand
AGGTCTTCCATAATGGACGGGTGTTTGCGTCCGCCACCGCAGATGATCCAAAGTTTTGGCGGCTCGGGCAAAAGATCAACGGATTTTACAATAGCTGCGGCAGTGACATAACAAAGCGTTCGCGCGCCATCTTCAAGCGAGATAAAATCTTTTTCGACCTTGTCTTGGAGTGGTTGAAAATCCAACCTATCCAATGACTTAGGCAATGTTTGTTGAAAATACGATTCCGCTAAATATTGCTTGGTTATCATGGTGATGACACGGCCTTTGCCGGCAAGCTCTCCGTCTTTATCAATCAACTGATTAGAGTTTGCTTGAACCCACTGGTCAATAAGCGCATTGCCCGGCCCTGTATCAAAAGCGACTAATTCGCCCTCTTCATTGTCACTGGCTCTACCAATAAAAGTAATATTTGAAATACCGCCAATGTTCACAAAGGCAATTGGCGCTTTGGCTTTAAGCTCATCTGGCAAACTGCGGACTAAAGCCTTGTGATAAATCGGCACAAGCGGCGCGCCCTGCCCACCATGCTTCATGTCATTGGCCCGCATGTCGTAAACAACATTGATGCCAGTTTGTTTTGCCAGCGTCTCACCATTACCCAATTGAACCGTTAGCGCATCGTCTGGTCTTTTTCCATTAGGGCGGTGAAGTACCGTTTGCCCATGAAAACCAATAAGATCAACATCTGCGCGGTTCAAATTAAACTTTGTCAAAAACTGCTCAATTGCATTTGCATGTAAATCGGTCAGTTCTTTTTCTAGCACTTCCATTATACCAATGCGCTGTTCACGATATGTGATCTCTTTTGCATCAATCAGCGCTTGTTCAATGTTAGCTTTAGTATGATCGGAATATGGAATTTCTAAACTGGGCCCACGCTCCACAAAACTTTCGCCATCACTTTTAAGTAGTGCAATATCAATGCCATCCATAGACGTACCGCTCATCATACCAATTGCGGTTAGAATTTTCTTGTCTTTTAGCGTGTCTAGCAATTGCATTTTCGCAAATTCCAATTATGAACAGTGTCAAAGTATCAATGGAACGAGAATTTACAGTCCATTGGTGAATCAAAAACAGTTTATACGGAATTTTACGCTATGTCTGGATTCAAGTCCGACTTCTTAAATACGCTTTCTGAGCGCGGCTACATTCATCAAATCTCTGACGAAACGGGACTAGATGCCCTGCTCGCAAAAGAATCAACTTCTTGTTATATTGGTTTTGATGCTACTGCGCCCTCGCTGCATGCAGGTAGCTTGGTGCAAATTATGTTGCTCTATTGGTTCCAGCAAACAGGCCATAAACCTGTTGCTCTTATGGGCGGCGGTACAAGCATGGTTGGCGATCCTTCTGGTAAGGATGCAAGCCGCAAAATGCTTACCGTCGATGACATTGAGCAAAATAAAGCTGGCATTCGCAAAGTCTTTTCAAAATTCTTGAAATTTGATACCGAGGGCGGTTCCGCCATAATGGCAGATAATGCCGACTGGTTATTAAAGCTTAACTACGTAGATTTTTTGCGTGAATATGGAGCGAAATTCTCAGTCAATTCTATGCTTGCCAGAGACAGTGTGAAAATGCGCTTAGAGCGTGAACAGCATTTATCGTTTCTAGAATTTAACTATATGATTTTACAAGCTTACGATTTTGTTGAATTGAACAAGCGTTATGATTGCCGTTTGCAATTGGGTGGCTCTGACCAATGGGGTAACATTATTTCTGGTGTCGATCTTGGTCGCCGTTCTGGCACGCCTGATCTATTCGCGCTTACCACGCCATTACTAACAACCTCTTCTGGCGCAAAAATGGGTAAGACTGCTGATGGTGCAGTTTGGCTGGATAGTGACGCCTTGCCAGTTTATGATTACTGGCAGTATTGGCGCAATTGCGACGACGCAGATGTGGCGCGTTTCATGAAATTGTTCACCACGTTACCAATGGATGAGATTGCCCGTTATGGCGCATTACAAGGCGCTGAACTGAACGAAGCTAAAAAGGTATTAGCCACAGAAGTGACCGCAATGGTGCATGGGCGAAAAGATGCAGAACTTGCCAGCGAAACCGCGCGCAAAACATTTGAAGAAGGTATTTCGGCATCCTCCCTTCCAACCATTAATGTAAATGGCGACGAATTGGTTGGCGGCATTGGTATTTTGTCACTGATCGTTCAAGCAGGCCTTGCAAGTTCTAACGGTGAAGCTAGACGACACATTAAAGGCGGCGCTATTAAGATTAATGACGTTGCAGTAAGTGACGAACGCTCTAGCATCTCTACTGCAAACCAAGACAGTGATGGAAAAATCAAGTTGTCTATGGGCAAGAAAAAACACGTTCTTATTAACGCAGAATAATATGCTAAATATTTATTAGCCGCCTTTAGAAAACGATTGGCGGCTTATTTATTATTCTTTAAATTCAAATATTTTATTGAAGATACCAGGCGTTACTAGCGACAATGGATTCACTTCAAGTTTTGGCTGTTTTATCGGCCCACGCAAACGATATGTAATACCCAGCAACGCACCATCTTTACCATTAGAAAATATCTGCCCAACAATTGGGATTAAACCGACTAAACGGCTTAATGCAATTGCAGGCATGAAAGTGCCTCTTATATTCATTTTGTCATTTGTATCAAAGGCCGCGCCTTCAAATGTAAAACCAATCTCGTTACTTCTAATAATGCCATCAGAAATATTTAAATAATTTAGTCCCTTTTCAATATTGGCCGTTAAAGAGCGAAATTTAACAGACTTCACATTTATCTTTTTTAAATGACCCGATATTTTTTCATACTTCTTGTCTACTGTTCGCACATTGGCAAATGCTCGTAATTTCTTTTCACCAACAATTATAAATTTTCGAATTTTAACGGGACCGACAAAAGGTCCATCACCTACACGGTGTAGCTTTGCAGAAAGTGAACCCCCTTGCATTTTTGAATATAGATTTGCCATTGCAAATGCCGCACCCGCATTTTGGGATTTGATTTCAAAAGTTGTTCCATTATTTATACGTTGCGCAATGACCGTTGTTTTACTGACATTGTTTAACGCACCTTCAACATTTAACGCGCTAATTTTACCACTTTGAGTTTTGTAATAAATCTTTGCGTTGGTCATGTAATTGCCTGCAAATCCTTCAATCCTTCCAAAGCTAGCAGTTAAAGTGATATCATTTTCTGCCTCTCCATCAGCAGCAGTTTCTAAAGCGTTTTCATGTAAAATTTGATTGATGACGCTTCTACCGTCAAAACTATCACCAATTACATTTACTACAAAACGGCCCTTTTCTTTCTTGATTTTTACATCAAAATTCTCATCACCTACAAGCGTAATGTTTTTAAGATCGGCTGATAAAAGCCCCTTTTTAGTGAATTTAATTTGGCCCTGAGCGTCGATGCCATCACCGATAAACTTCAAATTAGAAAGTGTCGTCACGCCTTTTTTAAGCGTATATTCGAACTGTGCACTTGCAAAAATTCCAGCACCTTTCAACCAGCCTATCCATGGAAGGGAGATGTCTGCTTTTGTTAAATCAATCGTATATATTTGGGCATTGTTTTTTCCACTAACGATCTTAAGTCCAAGTGGACCTTTAATAATCGGATCAAAATCTAAGCCTTGTTGTTTTAATTGTTTTTGAGTGAATAAGGTTGAAAGGTTGAATTTTCTTTTTACCTTAGCCTTATTGCCCAATGGTTCAATAAAGCTAAAATCAGAATAAGCCCCGTCAATTTGAGCTTTGCCTTTTCCAACAATTTGGTCTGGTGTTATCTCTAAAAGCAAGTTTGCTTTTTTAAGCGCACGTCCAAATACTGGTTTATCCGAAGATGCGTTTTCCAGTGTAACCAATGCGTTCCAATTTAGGTCACGTACTTTATTATTAGGGTAAAGCCTAAAATTTGTAACCACATCGACAAGTGCATCGCCTGAAAGATCGGCAGGTTTCACCAATACTCTTTTGGCTACATTTAATGGCTCAACATTAGCGACCGCGGTTAAAGTCGAAAGCTTACCCGCTAAATGCATTTCTATATCTAAGCGAGGATTTTTTTGAGAGAAATCTTTGAATGTAACTCGGCCCATTTCAACATCTACGATATTTTTTGCTGGAGAATGCGCTTTAGCCGAATGCACATTGACTATCAATTCACTCCCTATAATTTTAGCATCACCAGAAACATCAAAAATGGGTGGCAACTTACCAAATGTTTTTGAACGCAATCCAACATATTGGGAATTAAATTTAAGTTCCGATTTTTCAAAGGGCGTGAAATTTTTCAACTCGAATATTCTATTTATTGGTATGGCAACTTCCATATTTGCATTTTTCAAATACCCTCCTGAAAAAGAAGAGCCGATCCAATCACGCGCATTTGTTGCCATAAAAAATGGCCACATTTGACGAAGTGCATCCATGGAAAACTCATCAGTTTCAAAATAACCATTTATTGCTGGCGATTTTCCTTCAAAAAGAACATCTGCGCTGCCATTGATTTGTTTTCTCTCAGCAATCAATTGAACGGAATCAAAAGTAATTCGTTTTGATCCAAACTCCCATTGCCCTAACAATAAAGCACTTACTGGAATGGTTTTTACATTAGTTTGAGGCGATTTACTGGTTATCTTTTCAGCCACAAGATCAAAGTTTAGTATACCTTTATAGCCGGTAAGTTTATCGGCTGGAATTATACCACCTACAAATTGAATTTTTGTATCTAGCCCAATTATGGTGGAACGTTCGATTTGAATTTGGTTACTTGCTGGCAACAATCGAATATTCAAATCGATAGATTTAATTTTCGTATTTTGCTTTCCACCAATACGTAAAGTACTTTCCTGAGATTTTACTTTAATGACTGGCTGTAGCGGCGCTGTTATATTTTTAAATGGCAGTTTGGCTGAAATCATAAGTTTAGCATCGCTGCCAATGCCAAATGTAATGCTTGGATCTATCTTAGGAGCGTTAAGCCATTCCCTAGTTAAGATTGGCGACGCGTCAACATTCAACACTCTTCTGCCACCTTGCTCTAACAGCCAAGCAGATGTGATATTTAATTCTGTTTCCCCTGAAGTTAGTTTTGCGACAATATCAAAACTGCCGCTCTCCTCACCTTTTAGTACAAAGGATGTAATTTGAATTGGCTTAGGAGACAATCTAGCTAAGTCTGCGCCTAAAATTGAAATATTCTTGAGTTCCAATTTATCAAAAGCACCCGCCAACAAATATTTTTCAATTTTGTGCGCTGCCTTTGCAACATTTATCAAACTGTTACGAATGCTAAATTGAGGGTCCGTGATTACCGATTTTTTTTTGCTAAATTCTTTGAGCATACTTTCTGCATTTAGAATAACGCCATCTATAATGATATTTCGAATTTGTGGTACAGCATCCAATATCGAAAATGGCTCAAGCTCGAATTCAACCTTGTCTATTTCAACAAGTTTCTTTGGTGCATTTATCTTTGATGTTTTTTTATGAGAGCTCTCAAAAATACTAATATCAAGACTAGCGACGCTAATATGAGTTAAGGAGTTTAGATCTAATTTGGTTTCACCAACTTCAATTATATAATCTTTACCAATAACAGATTGAACTGAGGCTATGACCTTGTCATTGATAGCTGCACTGTTTACGCTCTTGCCCAGCAACAAATAATATGCGCCAAACAAAACTACCCCCAAAAAGACCATTATCAAGGTTAAAGATAATAATATTCTTGGCAAATATTTCTTGCGCCTAGGTATTACATATACCGCTGGATTTTTATCGTGCAATTTCACTCCTAAAGGAGAGATTCCAAGTTGCTTGCAATCAACAAACTGATTTATATTAGTAGAAGACTAATATATGTGATTTTGGAATCTGCCCCTGATCTAGAATCAACATATACAGAGTATTCTATATCTCTAATAAGTCCAATATTTGGCGATAATTAGTTATTATGAATTGATAGCAAGACATTGAGTACAGTATAACCAAAGGCCGAGTAATTAATTTACACAAATTTTATCACCAAACATTTTGAGGACCTAATGACTTCAACACAACGTAGCCCAACAACTGGCGACCAAGCACCAGACTTTACATTGCCAGCCATTCTTGACCAAAATAAAACAGAAGGTGCGTTTCGACTATTTGATACTTTAAATAAATTAAATTCGGGCGGTGTTGTTTTGTTTTTCTACCCAAAAGACAACACACCAGGCTGTACGATAGAAGCGATTGAGTTTACTGAAAATTTAGAGGCCTTTGCAAAGGCAGGCGTGATGATTATCGGCATTTCACCTGACCCAATAAAGATGCACCACAAATTTATTGATAAACAATCCTTGCAGGTAATTTTAGTTTCTGATGAAGAAAAAACTGCTCTAGAAGCATACTCCGTTTGGGTTGAAAAAAGCATGTTTGGCAGAAAATACATGGGTGTTGAACGCTCTACCTTTTTAATTAATTCTAAAGGAACCATTGCCAAAGCATGGCGAAAGGTAAAAGTTAAAGGGCATGTTGACGAGGTATTAGAAGCGGCATTAGCAATTAATGTCTAATGAGGAAGGTATAATGGGGAATGTCTAATATGGAACGTATAACGGCTTTCACTCTCAAAAGTTACTTTGTGGAAACCTAAGTGGAATTTGATAGACCTAAATGTCTGGCGAGTGCTGCCGTAGACGCACTTAATGAAACTGATTTAGATGTAAAAACGGCTAAGGTGAACTTGCTTGCTCAATTATGGGAAGCGCGTTCTCTTTCGCTTACATCCAAAAAAGATATGTCAGTTCCAAATGAACCTGGCAGACCTGATGTGCCAATAATGGTGCCACCCCATAACGTGCCCAAGCGTTCTATTCGTTCTGAAAAGGGAATGATTGCCCTGCTCCATGCCATAGCGCATATAGAATTAAATGCGATTGATATGGCTCTGGATATCATTGCCCGATTTACTAATGAAAACATGCCTCGTTCATTTTTTGATGGTTGGGTGATTGTGGCAAAAGAAGAAAGCAAGCATTTTAACTTATTGCGTAATAGATTATCAGACTTTTCGTCTTTTTATGGCGCGCTACCCGCACATGGTGGATTGTGGGAATCAGCCCAAAAAACACAACATAGCTTGTTGGCTAGACTTGCAATCGTGCCGTTAGTTTTAGAAGCTAGAGGCTTAGACATATCTCCATCTCTCATATCGCAGATTACCAAAATCAACGATAATAAGACTGCTGATATATTTCGAATAATTTATGAAGACGAAAAAGGCCACGTGGCGGTTGGCACTAAGTGGTTTAGGTTCTTATGCCAAAGACACCAATTAGACCCTGCCCTTACATTTCAAAAAATGGTCAATCAGCATTTTAGAGGGCCGCTTAAACCGCCCTTTAATGATCTTGCTCGCTGTAAAAGTGGCCTAACACCTCTTTTCTACCGTAGTTTGCCCACATCTGGCCATTAAGTTTAGTCGAATAGATCATAAGGTTAATTTTTAAGGTATTTGTTAACTATAATCCCTCAATATGTTCAATGAGAACGGTGATGCGCCTCATTCCTAAGGCGTTATGAGGGGCATATCAAGTAATGAGTAACGTACGTGGACCTAAACAATTTGGTGTCAGAGATGAGCCTAAAACTGTTACATTTTCAAGCAATGGTAAGAGCAAGCAGTACAAGATAAGTGCTTCCGTATTTGTACTTTCAGGCTGTGTATTCTCTATGTTTATGATTGGCTATGTGGGGGCTACAGGATATTTAGCATTTAGAGACGATTTAATCGCATCTACTATTGTTCGCCAAGCCCGCATCAAACACGAATATGAAGATCGAATTGCGGCCCTTCGTTCTAAAGTAGATAAAATAACTTCTCGCCAATTACTCGATCAACAAGCAGTAGAGGCGCAAGTATCTACTCTAATCAAACAACAAGAAGCTTTGACAGGTCGTACTGGCGAATTTGATGGTTTAATGGAGCGCGCTAAAAAAAGCGGTCTAAATATATCTGACTTAAAAATTCAAACAACTTTGAAACACTCTAATTTAGACCTTATGAATACGGGAAGCATTTCAAAAGGTGGCAGTATTAGCTTTGCATCTAGCCTGCGTGGTTCAAAGGATCAAAGTTCAGCTTCGAACGACTTCCAAATTGCAGCATATGTTTCTCCAGCTAAAAATTTATTCAGCTCGGTTTCTGCACAAATACAAGCTGTGCAGGTCGCACAAGTAGAAAAAATCCATCAATTGCGCATCGAGACAAAACGCAAGAGTGATGCGATCGTAAAAATATTCGCTGACCTTAAAGTGCCTCTATCTAGCAAAATCAAACACAATGTAGGGGGACCATATCAAGCCGCGCGTATTGGGCTTGATTTCCATGAGTTAAGTCAAGACCTTAGAGGCTCTATGGATGTTTTGGATACTTTACGCGCTCGCACTAATGTTTTACCTGTTGGAAACCCATTATCTGGGTCTAAAATCTCTAGCAGATATGGCAACCGTGTTGATCCTTTTAAGAAAACCTCAGCCTTTCATAGTGGCATAGATTTTAGAGCACCAAGTGGGAAACGTATAAAATCTTCAGGCGCTGGTAAAGTTGTTAAAGCTGGTAGAAATGGCGGTTATGGCTTGATGGTTGAAATTGACCACGGCAATGGCATCACTACTCGCTATGCTCATTTACGTAGAATTTCTGTCAAAGTCGGACAAAGAATTCGCCGTGGGAGTACCATAGGCCAAGTGGGCAGTACTGGTCGCAGTACTGGTCCTCACTTGCATTTTGAAGTGCGCAGAAATGGTAAATCAACGAACCCGATGAAATTCTTTAACGCTGGCAAGAAGCTAAATAAGTATCTTTAGAAAACGGAACAAGAAACTTATTCGATATCTTCTACTTCACCACTATCACCTGATATTTGATGCGCTAATGCGGCTTCCATATAGGGATTTAAATCACCATCTAGTACATTATCAGGTGACGTACTTTCTACCCCTGTTCGCAAGTCTTTTACCAATTGATAAGGCTGTAAAACATAAGATCTAATTTGGTGTCCCCAACCAATATCCGTTTTAGAATCATGCGCATCTTGAATTGATTCTTGGCGCTTTTTCATTTCCATATCATAAAGCCTAGCCCGTAATGCTTTCATTGCATTGGCTCTATTTTGGTGTTGAGACTTTTCAGACGATGTCACAACAATTCCTGTTGGAGCGTGTGTAATACGCACAGCAGAATCTGTTGTATTAACGTGCTGTCCACCCGCTCCAGATGACCTAAATGTATCTAAACGAATATCTTTATCCAGAATTTCGATTTCAATATTATCGTCGATCACAGGATAAACCCAAACAGATGAGAACGACGTATGACGACGTGATTGACTGTCAAAAGGAGAAATCCTCACCAAACGGTGTACGCCAGATTCTGTCTTAAGCCAACCATAGGCGTTTTCACCTTTAATAAGGATAGAAGCAGCTTTAATGCCAGCTTCATCGCCATCGGTGATGTATTGAACTTCGACCTTAAATCCATTTTTCTCAGCCCAACGGGTATACATGCGCAACAGCATATTCGCCCAGTCACAACTTTCTGTACCGCCAGCTCCAGAGTGAACCTCAATGAATGCATCGTTTGCGTCAGTTTCACCAGAAAGAAGCGCTTGCACTTGCCGTTTTCCAAGGTCCTTATGCAGTGCCACTAAACTGTTCTCGGCATCTGTTACGATCTCTTGATCGCCCTCTTCTAAGCCAAGGACGATCATCTCAACATTGTCGTTAAGATCGCTCTCTAGCCCTAAAATAGTATTGATACTTTTTTCTAAATGTTGGCGTTCACGCATAAGCTTTTGTGCTTCACCAGCATTGTTCCAAAGATTTGGATCTTCTGACTTTAAGTTTAACTCTTCTAGCCGTTTGTTGGATTTACCCCAGTCAAAGATGCCTCCTCAACAACCCTACAGATTGCTTGATATCATCCACAATTGTCTGAATTTCAGCGCGCATACCATTACTCTAATTGTTTAAGTCCTACGCCTTTTAGGCATAGGCAGTACGCTTGTAAATACTAGCCCTGTCATAAACATAAAATAAGCTTTAGGTGTAATACTCAAATATAAGAAGCATTTAAAATTTTAGTATAGTCCGCCAGTACCTGAAAGAATTGCTCTGTTAGCAGATGGCGAAACAGTTAAGTTTTGCACACCAACTTTCATGTCTTCAAATCCAATTACAGAAAATACACTTGGAGGTGATGTGCCGGGTTTAAAGGCTTCAAGAATGTAATTGTCGCCAGTTCTATTAGATGCCAAACCAGTTTTACGGTTTATGTTTATCAACTTGATGCCGCGAGGCACACGAAAATCTACTGGTTTTTTACCTTCTAATGCGGCTTGCATAAAATCTTTAAAAATAGGAGCGGCCAAACCGCCACCCGTATTGCCTTTGCCCATAGGACGAGGTGTATCAAAACCAACATAAACGCCAGTTACAAGGTCTGGTGTGTACCCCATGAACCATGCGTCTTTTTCTTCATTTGTCGTTCCTGTTTTACCAGCAACAGGTACCCCTAATTTTTTAAGAATTTTAGCAGTACCATTTTGGACAACGCCTTCCAGCATAGACGTCATTTGGTAAGCCGTCATTGGGTCTAAAACTTGCTCACGCGTGTCCACTAATACGGGCTCGTCTTGACCATTCCATTCACTAACCGTGCATGTTTCGCATATGCGTTCTTCGTGTTTGAAAATCGTTTTTCCATAACGGTCTTGTATTCTATCAATGATAGATGGCTTAATTTGCTTGCCGCCATTTGCCAAAACAGAATAACCAGCAGACATGCGCATGACTGTTGTTTCACCAGACCCCAATGAGCTGGACAAAACAGGTAGAAGATTATCATAAATACCAAACCGCTTAGCATATTCAACGACAAGCGGCATGCCCATATCTTTTGCCAAACGAACTGTCATCAAGTTACGTGATTTTTCGATACCAAGGCGAAGTGTGGAAGGCCCAGCATAAGTATTGCCGTAATTCTTTGGTTCCCAAATACCAAGATCTCCGCCTTGGTCTATTCTTATTGGACCATCTAGAACAACGGAAGAAGGCGTATAGCCATTGTCTAAAGCCGCCGCATAAACAAACGGCTTGAAAGATGAACCTGGCTGACGGTGCGCTTGTGTAGCACGGTTAAATTGAGAATCAGAAAAAGAAAACCCTCCAACCATTGCTAATACACGTCCTGTGTGTGGATCCATTGCAACCAAAGCGCCCTGCACTTCTGGTGCTTGGCGTAGCTTATATTCACCGGGTTTATCTTTACTAACGGCTTCAACGAAAACGACGTCGCCCACTTTTAAAATTTTATCGGCTGTTTTTACATTTCTGGTTTTGTCTTTAGATACGATTAGTTTTTTGGCCCATTTCATATTCGATAATGTGATGCGCCCTAATTGACGTTCTTCACCAATTTTATTCGAAGCAAGTCGCGCAGCTTGAATGCCCAAACTTACCTGATTATTTGTTGTACCTATTACGATTGCAAGCTTCCACTCAGGCACATCACTAAATGCCTTCACTTCA
Organism: Hyphomicrobiales bacterium; assembly: GCA_002400845.2. Classification (GTDB taxonomy): domain Bacteria; phylum Pseudomonadota; class Alphaproteobacteria; order Rhizobiales; family Rhizobiaceae; genus Salaquimonas. Next base: position 33,354 of record NVRK02000130.1, on the reverse strand, counting down.
CTTAATGGCATAGCCCAATCATCTGTTAAGTCATCAAAATGTTTAACAGGACCTCTAAAACCGCGTTTTATGTCGTAGTTTATCAATCCTTTACTTAAGGCGGCTCGTGCTTTTAATTGCAAATCTGGATCAAGGGTGGTTCGAATTGACAGACCGCCTTCATACAAAGCATCTTCACCGTAACGGCTAATTATTTCGCGACGCACTTCTTCTGCAAAGTAACTTGCTGAAGTTATATAAGAAGACCCTCTTCTTGGATTTACATCCAAACCTTGTTTTTTGGCTTCATCAGCTTCTTCATAAGTTATATAACCATTTTCACGCATCCGATCTAAAACCCAATTACGACGTGTTATTGCCCTTTTTGTATTTTTATACGGATGATAATTGCTTGGCGCTTTTGGAAGCGCAGCTAAATAAGCGGCTTCATGTAATTTAATTTCATTCACTGACTTGTTAAAATAAGTAAGCGAAGCGCCTGCAACACCATAAGCACCTAATCCCAAAAACGGCTCGTTTAGATAAAGTTCTAAAATCTTATCTTTTGAATAGGCCTGCTCAATGCGCAATGATAAAATTGCTTCTTTGATTTTACGTTCATAAGAACGCTCATTTGTAAGAAGGAAGTTTTTAGCAACTTGTTGCGTAATGGTAGAAGCACCAACTGCACGTTTGTTGCTACCATAATTTTTAACATTTGTTACGACAGCTCTAATCAAACCAGTAATATCAATACCTGGATGGGAATAGAAGTTCTTATCTTCGGCAGAAATAAATGCGTTTTTAATCATATTAGGAATGGCTTGAATTGGCAGATAAAGCCTACGCTCTCTCGCATATTCCGCCATTAATGCGCCATCGCCAGCGTGAATGCGCGTTGTTACTGGTGGCTCATAGGCGTTAAGCACTTCGTAATCTGGCAGATCCTTATTTAGATCGCTAATATACATCGCCACTAATGCTAAAACTACTATGCCCAGCAACATGCCGATGCCAAATATATATCCAAATATTCTAAGTAACATTCACAATCCACTCAAGGCTAACAACGTTCTCTCACGCTTTTTACGCATATATATTTTCTATTTTCACCAAAAAAATAAAACAACACAGCGCTATTACACAAAAGCAATGTCTTCTTTATGGCGATACAAATATCTTAAAAATCATATTAGCAAATTTATAGTTAAAACAGCCTTAAAAATCTAGGCTTTACGAAACGTAATAACAAATTATACAATCTATATAGCCTCACGCTATATAGCCTCACGCGCCTGCCAAATAATTAGGGTTGCGCTGCGTTTGCATTAATACGCGTTTGAAAGAATGATAAAATCGTTGCAACTATTTGTTTCACAGCTATTTTTTGCCACTTATCACTCGTCAACAAGGCTTCATCCTTCCTATTTGAAAGATACCCAAGTTCAACAAGAACGCTTGGAACATCAGGGCTTTTTAATACAGCAAAAGAAGCCGAACGTTGTGGGTTTTTAATTAAATTAATTTTCCCCTTCAATTTCTTGACCAAAGCCTTGGAAAAAGCTCTGGAATACCTTGTAGTCTCGCGAAGGGTAAGGTCGGCAAGAATGTCTGTCACATCGTCTTTGGCGTCTGGCGCGGCAAGACCTGCGACAATATCAGATAGGTTTTCAGACGCGGCAACTTCTGCCGCTAATTTATCTGATGCTTTTTTTGCAAGTGTATAAATTGTAGCGCCGCGCACATATTTTTGTTTAAGCGTATCTGCATGTAACGAAATCATTAAATCGGCATGTTGTCTTTTGGTAAAATTAAGCCTTTGCTTAAGCGAGACAAAAACATCTTCTTTGCGTGTATAAGCGACTTTAAAAGGCCCTGATTTTTGCAGAGCATCTCCAATTAGCATTGCCATCTTTAGTGTTATTCGTTTTTCAAGAGATTTTCGAGACCCAATAGCTCCGCCATCAATGCCCCCATGCCCTGCATCTATAACAATCGTAAAAATGCCCTTTTTCTTTTCTGGGCTCCTAACACGCCCCCCTTTAATGACAGTGCCACCGCTAGCCCCTAAAAGGCTAATTTGCTTTTCTATCAAGCTAGAGAACTTGCTTTGATCTATGGGCGTTAATTCTAAAATTAAACGATAAGCACCAGTCTTGTTTTTCAATTGCAGATCTTGATTACTTAGTTGCGCTGGACCCTCTAGGCTAAACACCAGCCTTGATTTAGAAGATGTGATCGCTCCATATCTTGTATTTATCACCAGCCCCACTGCATTTAGGGCAGCATCATCGCCAAATTCGAATTTGCCATTGTCTAATTCAACCACAAAGCGATTTGGTTTTTCCATGTAAAATAATTGATATTTGGGTTTGGTAGTAAATTCTAGAATAATACGCGTGGCAGACTTGTCACCAACAATGCGCGCAGATTGAACGACTAGCTTTTGACCCGTTTGACCCTTTGTTTTTACAGCTTGAGCATTGGTTTGCGCTGTTAAACTTAACAATGTTGAAAGACATATGAAAGCACTCAATAACAACACTAGCGAAACGCGTAAAAAAGAGACTTCTTTTAAGCGGTTCATCAATTGGCTCTCAACGCCATCTATAGTTGTATTTTCAAAATTCATGAGCGTTGTTTATCTGATTCTGTCATTTTTACCCCTTAAGCAGATAATATTTTTACAAATGTAGTTTTCGAATCGTTTTATGGTCGCTCTCAAAGCCCATTTTAATACAGAGTTAGATTATAATTCACCATTGTTACGGTTTTTTCTTGTCAGTGGCGCTTTTAATGCTTAATTGATTGTTCTAGGGGAAGCGTTTGTTTAGCAAATGTCTTTTTAGCTTTGATGTTTGGTCTCATAAATGGATCGTACTTTTAGCGAAATGAACATTTCGGGATTAATTTTCCAACTTATGGCTTTTAAAATTGGATCAAGTTTTACTTGTTACAACCCTTTTATAGAATTTCGTGTTTAGGTCGCTCTCTTTAATTTAGGTGAGTGGATTTCACCGATATAGCAATCAAAAGGCCAAATTATGCTTATATGGCGGCCAATGATTGCATTCACCGACTTACTCATCGGCTAAAGCCTGTGATTTGAGTTATTAAAAAGAAATGCGACGGCTTACCGATATGTATTCAGTAACGAATTATAAGACGGATGGAAAAGTGGCGAACGCTCAAGTACGCTCAATTTCCAATGACGCCATTATGTGCGTCTCCGCTAATTTGAATAACCGGAAATCCTTAATCGCATCTCATATTTACAAAACAAACAAGGCAGATGGCTGCCGGATATCTGCTGGATCGTATAGTTCCAGCATGAACAATCCATTCCAAGAAACATATTTAAGCAAACCTACAAAATGGCAAACTGCCATTATATACAATGGGAATACTGTAATATTTGAGGAATGCCCTTCCGGCTTCGCTTCTGCGGAGAACTTATTCAATGGCAAACAACAAGATGCTTATAGATGCATCCCACCGGGAAGAAACCCGTGTGGTGGTGCTTCGTGGAAACAGAATTGAGGAATTTGATTTTGAGGCGCAAGAGCGTCGCCAACTTCGAGGGAACATATACTTAGCAAAAGTAACGCGTGTAGAGCCTTCTTTACAAGCCGCTTTTATCGACTATGGCGGCAACCGTCATGGTTTTTTAGCGTTTTCTGAAATTCACCCAGATTATTACCAAATCCCTGCCGCTGACCGCCAAGCATTGCTTGACCAAGAAGCGCAAGACGCCGTTGCAGATGCTGCAACGGATGATCGAGATAGAGTCGTTGCAGAGACTTCAGAAATTACAGAGACTTTCGACACGAGTACTGAGGATGACAAATCTTCAGACACGCAAACGCCACAAGAAGATGGTGTTGAAGCTGTAGCCGAAGAAAAGCCTAAAAAACGTCGTCGCAGAAGCCGTAGAAAACCTAAAACTGAGACTACGACAGAAGAAAGCAATGAAGACGGCAATACACAAGTGGAAGCCTCTTCTAACGAAACCGCGGCTAACGAAGATGCGGCATCATCTGATTCTTCTGTTGAAGAAGCACCTCAAGATGACACGGATAACGGCACCACGACTATGGCTGCAATGGTTGAAATGGACAGCATTTCTGAGCCTGCACCAGAAAGCGATGAGAGTGACAATGACGATGCTTCATCTGAAACTGCTTCTGAAGAAGTAGCAGAAGAAAAGCCTAAAAAACGTCGCACAACAAGACGCACTACCCGCAAAAAGAAAACTGAAATTGAAGCCTCTTTAGAGGAAGCGACTACAGAAGAAGTTGGAGTTAAAGAAGAAACTGCAAGTGAAGACACTTCAAAAGAGACTGCAGAAGAAAAACCAAAAAAACGTACAACACGTCGACGTAAAAAGAAAACCGATGATGAAGTTGTTGAAGCGAAAGCTACAGAGGCTGAATCTGAAAGCGCGGCTGAAGTGGGTACTGAAACAAGTGACACGCCAGTTAGCGGAGAAAAAAGCGAAGCTGATGCAAAAGATACAGATGCATCTGACGCTGATAAAGCTGGCGAAGACGTGTCTACTGACATTCCAAAACCGGCAAGAAAAAGATCTCGTCGCGGTAGAAAATCTAAATCAGCACCTACTACGGCAGAGACTGATTCAGATGATAATGATACTTCTGTTGAGAGTGCTGGGCAAGAAGATGCGATGGAAGAAGTTCCTGTACGCAGAAAGTCTCGTCGTCAGTATAAAATTCAAGAAGTAATTCGTCGTCGCCAAGTGTTGTTGGTACAAGTTGTTAAAGAAGAACGCGGCAATAAAGGCGCGGCTCTTACGACTTACCTATCTCTTGCTGGGCGTTATTCTGTATTAATGCCGAATACGGCTAGAGGCGGTGGCATTTCTCGCAAAATTACCAATGCGTCTGATCGTAAGCGTTTAAAAGAAATTGCTAATGGGTTAGATGTTCCTGCAGGCATGGGCGTTATTTTACGCACTGCTGGTGCAAGTCGCACTGATGTAGAGATCAATCGTGATTTTGAATATTTGATGCGTCTTTGGGAAAATGTACGTAACCTTACGCTTGAATCTAGCGCACCTTATTTGGTTTATGAAGAAGGCAGCTTAATTAAGCGCTCAATTCGTGACTTGTTCAACAAAGACATTGGCGAAGTAATTGTTTCTGGTGAAGATGGATTTAAAGAAGCCCAACAATTCATGCAGATGCTTGAACCTAGTCAAACGAAAAACGTTAAACTGTATCGTGGTGAAGCCCCTATCCTTTCTCGTTATGGTGTTGAATCACAACTTGATAAAATGCTTGCGACACAGGTAACGCTAAAATCTGGTGGTTATCTTGTCATAAACCAAACAGAAGCACTTGTGGCTGTGGATGTTAACTCTGGTCGTTCGACACGCGAACACTCTATTGAAGCCACTGCGGTACAAACAAACCTAGAGGCCGCAGAAGAAGTTGCCCGTCAGCTTAAATTGCGTGACCTTGCTGGTTTGGTTGTAATCGACTTTATCGACATGGAAGAAAAGCGTAACAATCGTGCAGTTGAAAAACGCATGAAAGAATGCCTAAAGAACGATCGCGCTCGTATTCAAGTTGGGCATATCTCGCATTTCGGCCTTATGGAAATGTCACGTCAACGTATGAGAGCAAGTGTTCTTGAAAGTACGATGGAAGTTTGTCCGCATTGCCAAGGTATTGGTCATGTGCGCTCGCCTTCATCTTACTCAATTCACATTATGCGTGCGATAGAAGATCACCTAAACCGTAATTCGCGTAATGATTTAACACTTAAAGTGGCGCGTAATGCTGCCCTTTATATCCTAAACCATCATCGTTCGGCTCTTAATGAGTTGGAAGAACGTTTTGGCGTTAAGATCATTGTTGAAATTGATACATCTGTTGAAGGTCAAAGTCATACAATTGAAAAAGGCGCGTTATCAACAACAGAGCCCAAACAACGTGCTGTTGTAAATCCTATGGATTTTGGGGAAGAGACTATTGTAGATGGTAGCGAACCTGCTGCTGCTACTCCCCCTACGGATGCTTCCCCTGCTGATGCTTCCCCTGCTCTGGCGCCAACATCTAGCGAAGATGATGAAGAAAACGGCAATAAAAAACGTCGTCGTCGTCGTCGTGGTGGTCGTGGTCGAGGTCGTGATAAAGACCAAACTGAAGAGCAAAACAACTCTCAAGAAACTGTGGACAATGCGACTGCAGAAAGTGCTGAAAAAGCAACTGAGGCCGATGTATCAGAGGTAAAGGCTACAGCTGAAGCTGCGGTTGAAGCAACCGTCGACACGCCTTCTGAAACAGTGGATGAGGCGCCAGCGAAACCAAAACTTGGACGTCGTAAAAAGGCTCCGATTGTAGAAAAAGCAGCTGTAGATGACACCACTGCAAAAGCTGAAACTGTTGAAGCTAAAGAAGAGCCTCCTAGAAAACCACGTCGTTCGACTGGGCGCCCTGGACGTAAAGCTAAAACAGATGAGAGCGTTACAGAAGCGACTACTGAAACCTCTATAGAAGCGACTTCTACTGAGGTTGTCGTTGAGAAGACAGACGTTAAAGAAGCGACTAGCGCTGATACTAAAGAGACGTCTCCTAAAAAGACTAAGCGCTCGACGGGTCGACCTGGTCGTAAATCTAAAGCTGTCAAAACTGAGGAAAGCACTGCAGAGCCGGAAAAAGTAGAAACAGAAGCTACAGAAAAGGCTGAAGTATCCGCCGAACCTACGGTTGAAACTGACGAAAAACCAGCAAAGCCTAAGAAACGTACTAAGGGCCGTGTAAAGGCCGAAGCGATAGAAGATGACAGTTCATCTGAAGATGCTGGCGATAAAAAAAAGAAAAAAAGTTGGATTAAAGGCTTCTTTAGCTAAATCTTAGACTTAATATTTACAAAAGGCCGCTTCATCTTAATTGATGATAGCGGCCTTTTTTATGAAAAATTTTAATGACTAAGATTTTGTATCAAGATAATTACCAAGGCGCTCAAGTCCTTTTTGCATATCCTGATTACTGCCAGCAAACGACAACCTAATCCATTTATTACCATTCTTGCTGTCAAAATCGACACCAGGGGTTAAGGCCAAATTTGCGTTCGCCAAAATATCAGCGCATAGGCTTTCGGAATTTTGAGTGTATGCTTCTACATTTGCATAGCAATAAAAAGCACCATCTACTGGCATAATTTCACTCAAGCCCATTTTCGGTAGGTTTTCTAGCAATAAAGTGCGATTTTTAAGATATCCAGCTTTTGTCCTTTCCAACTCTTCCAAGCCATCAAAGGCATGCAACGCGGCAATTTGTGATATTTCTGGAGCGCAAATAAACAAATTTTGTTGCAAACGGTTTACGGTTACAATCATATTAACTGGCACAATCATCCACCCTACTCGCCAGCCTGTCATACAGAAATATTTAGAAAATGAATTAATTACAATGCAATCATCGCTTACGCACAATGCTGATATTTCTTTTTGGCCGTATGTAAGACCATGATAAATTTCATCTGAGATGAATTTAATACCCAATTGGGCACAAGTTTCTTGCAACTCTTTAAATGCACTAGCTTCCAACATTGTACCATTTGGATTGTTAGGATTTGCAATCAGCAAACCATCAAGAGGTTTTAAAGCATGTGCTTCTTTCAAAAGCTGAGGCGTTAACACCCAACCAGATTGAGCATTGGTATCAATTTCTACGGCTTCCATTGATAAGGATCGCAATATATTGCGGTAAGCTGGATATCCAGGAGATGGAATTGCCACCCTTGCCCCAATTTCAAAAATCGATAAAAATGAAAGCGTGAAAGCACAAGAAGAACCATTGGTGACGATGATACGCTTTGGATCAATATCGACATTATGTTGTTCTAGATAATGTTTTGCAATACGAACTCTTAACGGGCCAATACCACTTGCATCTGTATACCCTATGCGCCCGTTATCAATCGCTACTTTTGCTGCATCGCGTGCAGTTTTGGGCGCTGGCGCAGAAGGTTGGCCCACACACATCATAATCACATCTTCACTGGCTTGAATTAGCTTGTTGGCTTTTGCCACAATATCCATTGCTCTAAATGGCTCAACCACACTTCGCTTTGAGGGGGTAATGAGGTGGTTCATGGTGTTACTTTCTAAAACTGCAATTATGTACTCATAAAGTACTCAAATATTGTAAGGGCAATCACTTTACATTTAATTGGGCTCTATATTCAACAAGACTGGGCAACGCCACCTTGTCGCCACTAAAATGATGTCATAACATAAGCTTATTGAAAATTGATGAGAATTTGATTCTGCTATGTATTTAAAATCAAACACACACCTTTCCACACTCACTATGTTGGGAGGAACAAAAACTTCCATTCTTAAGCTGGTAATCAAATGTTTGATTATTCTCACGACGTCCCTATCATTGACACTCTCATCTACTTTGACATCCAATGCACGAGGGCTGTCTTTGATACGTGATGCAGAAATTGAAGGGCTTTTAAAATCTTATACATTGCCAATTTTTAAAGCTGCAAAATTAAATCGCAAAGCGGTTGATGTTTATATTGTAAATAACACCAGCTTTAATGCCTTTGTAACGGGCAGTAGCATGTTTATTCATACAGGCGCGCTCACTAGGTCAGCCACACCTAACGAAATAATTGGTGTTATTGCCCACGAAACTGGCCATATAATAGGCGGTCATCAGGTGCGCATGAGAGATAGAATAGCAAAAGCACAGGTATTGGGCGCTATTGGTATTTTGTTAGGCGCTGGTGCAATTGTGGCTGGAGGGCGCGGTTCAGAAGAAGTTGGTACAGCTATTATTGCGGGTACTCCAGGCGCATTACAAAGAAACTTGCTCTCATATAAACGTGATGAAGAAGCCGCCGCAGATAGGGCTGCTATTACTTTATTGAAAAAATCAAAACAATCTGGTCTTGGAATGCTTAAAACTTTTCAACGTTTCCAGAGCAAAATGACCTTTAACGGGTCACGCCCTGACCCATTTTTGCAATCCCACCCTTTACCACGTGCACGAATTTCGCTTTTAAAAACGCTTGTGAATAGAGATCCTAATCTCCACAAAAAGGACAGCCCTGCACTACAATTACGACACGATATGGCGCGCGCGAAAATTGCAGCCTATACGCAAGGCTTTAAGGCCGTACAGCGGTTGTTTAAAAATAATTTAAATGGTGCGCCAGCGCGTTATGGATTAGCAATTGCTCACTTTAAATCTGGCAGAACAACGGCAGCCTTAAAAGGCATTGAGAAACTGATAAAAGAACAGCCTAAAAATGCTTATTTACACGAAATGAAGGCTGAAATTCTGCATCGTGCTGGTAAATCTAAACATGGCATACCTTCTATGAAGCGTGCCATTAAATTGGACCGTTATAAATCTGGCTTATTACGCATAACTTATGGACAATTATTGCTAGGCACAAAGGGCAATACGTATGTAAACGAAGCCATTACACAGCTTAAAAGGGGCTTAGCAAAAGACCCCTCTACAATTATTGGCTATCAATTTTTAGCAATGGCCTATGGTCGTACTGGCCAAACTGGGCTGGCATTAGCGGCCACAGCAGAACAAAAATTTATTTTAGGCAGATATAAAGAAGCCAAAAAATTTGCACTACGAGCTCAAGCAAAAGTGAACACAAATTCACCACAATGGCTTCGCCTTCAAGATATTGTGTTGTACAAACGGAAAAAGAAAAAATAGAAATTAAATTGATTCGAATTTATCCTGTTTGGAGACATCTAAAATGTTGCGCGCATATACCAAAATAAATTTTTCTTCGAGATTTTTAAAAGAAATACGCACTTTTGGCGCAACGCTTTTGTTAGGTGTTTCGTTTATTGCGTCCCCTGTTTTCACCAGTAATGATTTTGCAATCGCACAAGAGATAGATAAAAAAGCTATCGAAAAAATTATACGATCTTATTTGTTGGAAAACCCTGAGATCATGATAGAGGTTCAAACGGCTTTAGAAGCCAAGCAAACTGCCTTGACCGCTGCAAAACAGGCTAAAACATTGGTCGATATGAATGAGCAAATTTATCATTCTCAAAACCAAATGATTATTGGCGATCCAGATGCAAAAGTAACTGTCGTTGAATTTTTTGATTATAATTGCGGTTTTTGCAAACGCGCCATGAACGACATGTACCGCATTGTTAAAGAGAACAAAGATGTGAAGTTCGTAATGAAAGAGTTTCCTGTGCTTGGTGAAAACTCTTTGCAGGCGCACCGTGTAAGTTTGGCCTTAATTAATAAATACCCTGAAAAATATGATGCATTTCATCGGGCTCTTTTGGGTGCAACTGGTGGCAAGAACGGACAAAGAGCCATGGATATAGCGATTGATCTTGGTGCAGATGAAGCGATAATGACGACAGAGATGAATAACCCGCAACTTACTAAGGCTGTTCAAGAAGTTTACGAAATAGCTGATGGTTTAGGCATTACCGGCACGCCATCTTATATCATAGGAGACAAGGTTGTTTTTGGCGCGGTTGGATATGATCGCCTTATGCCTCAAATAAACAACCTTCGTAAATGTGGCAAAGCAGAGTGCGGTTAAGACACTAAAATCACTTTTAGCTCTATATTTTAAAGTCAGCCATAGTGGAAAACCCTCTGATTTAATGAATGAATTTCATTATCGGGGTTTTCCTGTAGGCAACTCCACTATATAACATTTGAAATATGTTCTGACACCTGCTTAGAATACTATTCAATGAAACACTATAAAGTTCGGGCAAAGCAAAATGGCAGCCAAAAAACCTTCTATCGACCAAGAGTTAATCCGCGATTTAGCAGCGCTTCTTAAAGAGACTGATCTGAATGAAATCGAAGTAGAACAAGATTCATTACGCATTCGTGTAGCACGTGGCGGTGGACATTTTGTTCAAGCAGCAGCGCCTGTTGCAGCGGCACCTGCTGTGGCGGCACCTGCTCCAGCAGAATCTACTGACCCAGCAAACAATCCTGGAGCAGTTAAATCGCCTATGGTTGGAACAGTCTATCTTTCGCCATCCCCTGACGCTTCTGTGTTTGTGAATGTTGGTGACAGCGTAAAAGCTGGTCAAACTGTTGTGATTGTTGAAGCAATGAAAACAATGAACCAAATCGCCGCTCCCAAAGCGGGTAAAGTTACTGCTATTCTTGTAGAGAATTCTCAACCAGTTGAATTTGGTGAGCCTCTTATTGTTGTTGAATAGTCACTGAATAAGGTAAAATATGTTCAATAAAGTACTTATAGCGAATAGAGGAGAGATTGCTCTTCGTATTCTTCGCGCTTGTAAAGAACTTGGTATTCCAACAGTTGCAGTACACTCAACGGCTGATGAACGTGCAATGCATGTGCGTCTTGCTGACGAAAGTGTTTGTATTGGGCCGCCAGCGTCGAAAGACAGCTACTTAAATATGCATGAGATTTTAGCCGCATGTGAAATTACTGGCGCAGACGCCATTCACCCTGGTTATGGTTTTCTATCTGAAAATGCAAAGTTTGCTGACGTTCTTAAAGAGCACAACATTACATTTATTGGTCCATCAGGCGATCACATTCGCACAATGGGCGATAAGATTGAAGCAAAGCGCACTGTTAAAGCTTTAGGCATTCCTGTTGTACCAGGGTCTGATGGCGAAGTGACAGATGACAAAGAAGCCATGCGCATTGCGGCTGAAATCGGTTATCCGGTTATTATTAAAGCTGCCTCTGGTGGCGGTGGACGCGGCATGAAAGTTGCGAACAGCGAAGAAGATATATCTGAAGCGTTGCATACGTGTCGTACTGAAGCTGGTGCAGCCTTTGGCGATAGTGCAGTTTACATCGAAAAATATCTATCAACACCACGCCATATCGAAGTTCAGGTAATGGGCGATGGCAAAGGTGGTGCTATCCACCTTGGTGAGCGTGACTGTTCGCTACAACGTCGTCACCAAAAAGTTTTGGAGGAAGCATCTTCTCCGGCACTTAATGATGAACAACGCGATAAAATTGGCGAAATTTGTTCCAAAGCTATTGCAGGTCTTGGCTATTCTGGTGCAGGAACAATTGAGTTTTTGTATGAGAATGGCGAATTTTATTTCATCGAAATGAATACTCGCTTGCAGGTAGAACACCCAGTAACAGAAATGATTACGCGCATTGACCTTGTCAACGAGCAATTGCACATCGCCGCTGGAGAAGGTCTTTCAGTAACGCAAAAGGATGTTATCTTTCGCGGACACGCGATTGAGTGCCGAATTAATGCAGAACATCACCAAACATTCATTCCCTCTCCTGGTAGAATTGAATATTATCACCCTCCTGGTGGTTTGGGTGTGCGTGTGGATTCTGGCGTTTATCAAGGTTATACAATTCCGCCTTACTATGACAGTTTGATCGGAAAATTGATTGTAACAGGTCGCACACGCGATGAATGCTTGATGCGTTTGCGCCGTGCATTAGATGAATTTGTGGTTGATGGTATCAACACGACGATTCCACTGTTCCAAGATCTTGTAACAAACCCAGATGTTCTTTCAGGTGACTACAACATTCACTGGTTGGAAAAATATTTGGCGGGAAAAGAAGCTTAATCGCAGATTCTTAAATAGTAATTTTTCAAGCCCTGCATCTATGATGTGGGGTTTTTTGTTGCGTTAATATGCATCTTATTGGGAAGACTTTTAAAAGCAGATTGCCAACAGCTTTTAAGCACCGTATTACAATCTGATGGAAGGTGTTGATTACATATTGCCGGACTTAACTCCGGAATTGCTTATAAAAGCCTACACCGTTGGTATATTTCCAATGTCGGAAGGCGCGGATGACCCTTCTATCTTTTGGGTTCAACCAGAAATGCGCGGTGTTCTACCGCTCGATAAATTCCACCTGCCCCGTAGCCTTAGAAAAGCAATGCGTAAAAATCCATTTACGATCAAGGTAGATACAGCCTTTGCAGATGTGATGCGCTTATGTGCTGAAGAAGCGCCGGACAGAGATACCACATGGATCAATGATAAAATTATGCAAGCTTATGTCGGTCTGCATAATATTGGACATGCCCATAGTGTAGAATGCTGGCTAGAAGATGAATTGGTTGGTGGTCTTTATGGCGTTAAAGTTGGGGCGGCTTTTTTTGGAGAGAGTATGTTTAGTCGAAAAACCAATGCTTCTAAAATAGCACTAACGCATTTAGTACACCGCATGCGCCTTGGCGGATTTCAACTTTTAGATACGCAATTTACCACGCCACATTTAGAAAAGTTTGGCGTTATGGAAGTTACAAAAGAGGATTATGAAACATTACTTGCAGATGCGGTTAGTCAAGAAGCTAATTTCTTTCCGTACAGTAAAACAGGTTCAAAAAGCGATAATCTAGATGGCTATGATGGTGGTGGAACGTCTGATTCCATTTTGCAATCTTTTAACCAGATATCATAAACTGGGTGCTCAATCGCATTTAGACCTGGGCTATCGGCAAACATCCAGCCATTAAAAATACGTCTAATTTTTGCATCAAGCGTAATTTCATCTACTTCTAGAAATGCGGTCGTTTTTGGCGTTTCTGTTGCAGGTCTTGAATAACACACGCGAAGCGTAACTTGCAGCGCACCGAATTGAACAGTTTCATTCACATAGACATCAAAGGTATGGATGCGGCCTGTGATTTTATCAATGCCAGAAAAAACAGCAACACGATTCGAAATTTTTTGATCTTCTTGTGCCAAAGTATTGGAAGCAAAGAGAGCAATAAATGCAATTGGAATCGTCATTTTAGCCAAAGTAATGGTTTTATTACATATTTTTGTAAGGCTAAATGAATTAGACAATTGAAACTTCATAATTATGCCGCCATATTTAGTTGCCAAAATTGCAACCTATCGTAAGCTTCTTCTATCATGAGATTCGGACAGTTCCAAGACATAGCTAACGCGAGTTGACAGTATACTGTGCAATGCTTGCTCTATGCCTAAAATGTGTAAACTTGAAAAAGAAAATCTATGGACGCCAAGCGTCATAATCACCCGTTACAGTTGGGCGTGATTCTTGATTTGAAATAGAACCTTTTGGAAAATATGCATCTGCTGAACCTGTAGGATTAGGCTTAGGTCCTAATTCCCATTCGCGACGCTTATACTCTTCTTCGCTTGGCGGCGTATCTACACGGTGATGCATCCACCCATGCCACCCTGCTGGAATTGTAGTTGGATCTGCATACCCTGCATATTGAACCCATCTGCGACCGCCGTCACCTTGATAATAGATATTGCCAAACTCATCTTCACCAACTTTATCGCCTTTACGCCATGTGTAAAAACGTGTTCCCCAAGTTGAACCATTCCACCATGTGAAAAATTGTTTAAAGAGAAGCATTCGATCAATTTCCTTTTTTCATTCGTACAAACCAAATGAAAAGTATTTGAAGTGTCTGTTATTTCGTATATGCCGCGAAGAATGTATAAAGTCCAGCTAAATAAGCGTAATTCATTGGTTAAACAGCCGCATGCAATCCAATAAATGGCATTTATGCAAACGACTGTAGAACACCGTTTTATGTTGGCGTTTTAAATACTTAAAGCCTTATATGTATCGGCAACACGCTGAATAGAAATCATAAAGGCGGCAGTTCGAAGGTCAAACTCTTTATCATCGCTACGATTTTGATGCCAAAGTTCACGCATATCACCATAAGCAGCGCGCATTGTATCATCTAGTCCAGAGCGCACTAATGTTAACTCATCAGCCCCTTTGATATAATTGATTTTAAACTCTTTTGAAAACTTTGCGTCTGTATTTTTCTCGATCTCAGCAATCAACATTCTACTACGCGCTTCTTCTTCACGCCGTTGCATACGCCCAAACCTGATGTGCGATAAATTTTTGACCCATTCGAAATAAGAAACCGTAACACCGCCAGCATTGGCATACATATCTGGGATAATCACCACGCCTTTTTTGCGTAAAATTTCATCCGCACCTGAGGTTACAGGACCATTGGCGGCTTCGATTATTACATTTGCATCGATCCTATCTGCATTAGAAATATTGATAACGCCCTCTAAGGCCGCAGGAATAAGAATATCGCACTCTCCCTCAATCATCTCGCTGGTATCTTTTACAAAAATGCCTCCCTCATAATGTTCGAAAGAACCTTTTTCGACAAACCAATCTTTTGCGGCTTGAACATCAATGCCTTTTTCGTTGGTTAAGCCGCCATTATATTCAATGATACTGATGATTTTTGCATCGTCTTCTTCTTGTAAAAACTTTGCCGCGTGATAACCCACATTACCAAAGCCTTGCACAATAATGCGCTTGCCAGCCAATTCGCCATCAAGCCCCGCAATCTTAATGTCTTCTTTATTGCGGAACATTTCTTGAAGCGCATATTGCACCCCTCTGCCCGTAGCTTCGGTACGGCCTCTAATACCACCGACGTTTAGCGGTTTACCCGTTACACAACCACGCGCATTAATATCTGTTGTGTTCATGCGGCGATATTGATCTGCAATCCAAGCCATTTCACGCTCGCCTGTCCCCATATCTGGCGCAGGTACATTTTGCGATGGATTGATTAGATCGCGTTTGATTAACTCATATGCAAAACGGCGGGTGATTTTTTCCAGTTCATCGTCGTCCCATTCACGTGGATTGATACGAAGGCCGCCTTTCGAACCACCAAATGGCACTTCAACAATCGCGCACTTATAAGTCATCAGCGCGGCAAGCGCCTCTACTTCATCTTGATTAACACCAAGCGCATAGCGAATGCCGCCTTTTACAGGTTCAGCATGTTCTGAGTGTACTGAACGATAGCCTGTAAATGTGTAATAGTCTCCCCTTAGCTTCACTCCAAACCTTACTGTGTAAGTAGAATTACAAACTCTTATTTTTTCAATCAGACCGGGTGATAAATCCAATTTCGATGCAGCTCTATTAAACAGTACATCAACACTTTGACGAAAGGAAAGTTCATTTTCAATTTGGGCATTAATCGATGACATGGAGGGGCTCCTAATTTTGTCCATTGCAGCAATTATTAGACTTCAATGCTTGCATAGTTTTTTGAGAATGCACGTCTTTTTTTGACTTTTAGGCAGATATATCGATTGAAAATCGAATTAATTACGATAGAATTGACATAACAGTTCAATTTTTGACAAAAATCGAAAAAACAACGTTTTTTTAGAGACACACAATTTTTGTGTTCTAGGGAATATTAGCACTTATTTGGCTGGAATTTTAGCGAATCAAATGACTGCCCCCCCGTAGACACTTTAAATACAGTGTTGTTAATTAAGTGTTATCTTGAACATTTTCACCCTGTTGTGTCTCATCTAACATACCTTTTTGAGGTAAAGACCTGCCATTGGCTTGCCTGATGCGCACATCCATTCGTTGCAATTGACGCGGTTCTAATACGCCGCAAGAATGTGTTATTACATCAACTTCTGATCTGAAATTTGAAATATAACTGGCGACGCGCTGTGACTTTTCTTCTGGCACTAAGCTATGAAAGAACACGCCCCACAAAGTCTACCGTCGCAACAGTATTTTCGTTCATTGCGTCCTTCAGTAGCTAGTTTATTGATTGTTAGTTAAGCGACGCTGAAGCAAATAATACCCCAAATTGCTCACACCAGATCACCGCCGAGGAATATTTCGATATATCTGTACCAGCAGGAATTTGGTAAGATTGATCGCCAATATTACCCTTTAATGCACCAAGTGATAACCACTTGCTTCCTTTAACATCAGATGAGTTTTCAATATCAGCTTTCTCTACCAACCATACTTCTAGGTCAGGACCGTTTGTTACTTTAAAATCACTCAAACGAAGTAAATTCATGCCATCAGCTTTTAATATCTCTGCTTTGCCTGAACCTTTATGGGCCAAGTCTGCATCTTTAAACATACCAGAACGTCCAGTAGATTGCGCTGAGATTGGTGCAGATTCTGAAACCACTCTGTCTATCCAAAGGGGCGATGCCAAATACCAAAAAGCATTGCCGGCAATAAAACCAACAACAAATACAGGAATAGCGATCTTTAAAAATCGAAACATAATATTCTCCTCCATTTACACAATTGAACCGCGCCAAGAAACGCGGTCAATAAATTGTAGTTAGGCAAGTCTATATGATTCATCATTCACATAAAACTGAAGATTTTGTGAGAAAATATTATTCTTGTAAAGGACGTTCAAAGACAAGTGCCTTTATGCCAGAATCAGGAGAGGCACAATTGTCCGTCTCACCTGCTTTTACAAACTCATTTTGTTCGTAAAAGGCAATTGCATTTTTGTTTTTAGCATCGACTTCAAGAGCCATTTTCTCAGCACTGTCAAAACAAAAAAACAATTCTTGAAGCAGCTCTTTTCCCACGCCATTGCGCTGGTGACTGGGCGCTACGTATAGCTGATGCAGGAATACAATTTTTCCCAATTGCGCGGCAAAGGCTACGCCTACAATTTTCGACCCCGTATCAGCAACAATAAATTCTGATAAAGGCTGAATGCGGCGTTCTTGCAAAGCTTCGAGGTCATGCATTTGAGCTGTCATCTCATTCACCTTTTGCTTTCCGTGAATGGAATCATAGGTGTGGTGCCAAGTGTCTTTAAGAAGAACCTGAACAGTTTCTAAATCTTGCTTAGAAACTGTACGAATGAATATGGGTGCTGTATCGCTCATTAAATTTCATACCTTAAAAGAATTGATGGCGTGTCGTCTAAGCCATCATCTTCATTTTCGCCAGTTGCGGCTTTAAAACCATACTTGTTATAAAAACCAATGGCTCGCTCGTTGCCTTGTAAAACCGTAAGCTCAATTCTTTGTGCCCTGTTACTTATTGCTTCACTTAAGCTGTCTAATAATTTTGAAGCAATTCCTTTACCAAAATATTCTGGTTTGATATGCAAATGATCGACAAAAAAAGTTCCAACTTCGCCTTTATCAAATCCGCCTACATGACCGACAATCGAATCAGTTTCATCTACAGCAACAACGCTCTCGCCTATTGGCATATCGATTTCATCTTCAAACAAAGCTGGCACATGCTTTTTATCAGTGATCGCAAGCCTTGCTTCTTTTCCAATTAAAGGGTCGTATGTGCGCGACCAACTATCGTTGATGAGTTCTATAACAGCTGAAATATCTGTAATTTGAGTGGGTCTAATTGTGGTCATGCTTTAATATAGGTATTGAGATCAAACACCTCAACACCTTCTTTTTATAATCTTAGGTTTTTATAATCCAAGCTTTGCTTTAACAATTTTCTGAACCGCGCCAGGGTTTGCCTTGCCGCCAGATTGCTTCATAACTTGACCAACAAACCAACCAGCAAGTTTTGGATTTTGTTTGGCTTTTTCCACTTGATCTGGATTGCCAGCCATAACCTCATCTACAACCGCTTCAATAGCGCCAGTGTCAGTTACTTGCTTCATGCCGCGTTCTTCAACGATTTTAGCAGGGTCTGCACCCGCTTCGCTCCAAACGATATCAAACAGCTCTTTCGCGATTTGGTTTGAAATATCGCCCGATTTGATAAGATCAACAATGCCGCCTAATTGGTCAGCGCTAATTGGAGAGTTTTCAATCTCCAAACCAGCTTCATTAATCTTGCCCATAAAGTTATTGATTACCCAGTTGGCTGATATTTTACCGTCACGCCCTTTAGCTACCAATTCAAAATAATCGGCGATCGCTTTTTCTGAAACCAAAATTGAGGCATCATAAGCAGATAAGCCAACGTCTTTCATAAGACGCTCTTTTTTATCATCTGGTAATTCTGGAATTGTTGCTGCAATTGCATCAATATAAGCTTGGTCAAATTCAAGCGGCAATAAATCTGGATCGGGGAAATAACGATAGTCATGCGCGTCTTCTTTAGAGCGCATAGAACGTGTTTCACTTTTTGCCGCATCAAACAATCTAGTTTCTTGATCGATTGTGCCACCGTCTTCGATGATCGCAATTTGACGACGCGCTTCATAGTCAATCGACTGACCAACAGCTTTGATTGAGTTGACGTTTTTAATTTCGCAACGTGTACCAAATTCACCGCCAGGTTTGCGAACAGATACGTTCACATCGGCGCGCATAGAGCCCTGCTCCATATTGCCATCGCACGTTCCAAGATAACGCAAGATAGTCCGTAATTTAGTTACATAAGCTTTAGCTTCATCAGCAGAGCGCATGTCTGGCTTAGAAACGATTTCCATCAGGGCAACACCCGTACGGTTTAAATCTACAAAACTCATAGAGGGGTGCAGATCGTGAATTGACTTGCCAGCATCTTGTTCCAAGTGCAATCGTTCAACGCCAATTTCTACATCTTCGTAATTGCCTTGCTTGTCTGGCCCCACAGAAATGTAGATGGTGCCCTCACCCACAATAGGATCTTTAAATTGTGAGATTTGGTAGCCTTGCGGCAAATCTGGGTAGAAATAGTTCTTACGATCAAAAACCGAACGTTTATGAATTTCTGCTTTTAAGCCCAAGCCTGTGCGAACAGCTTTTGAAACACATTCTTCGTTAATCACTGGCAACATGCCTGGCATAGCCGCATCGACCAATGAGACATTGCTATTTGGCTCACAACCAAATTCGGTAGAAGCGCCAGAAAATAATTTAGCATCAGACGATACTTGCGCATGAACTTCTAGCCCAATTATCACTTCCCAATCGCCAGTGGCGCCAGCAATAAAGCGTTTTGGTTCTGGGGTACGTGTATCAACAAGTTCGGTCATAATGTTCTCTAATTTTATGAAAATTATCTATTGGCTTGTAATGGCGAAAAAGCAACATTTGGTCAAGTGAAACGGTCCGTTAAAAGCATATTAGCAATGAAAATTAGACGGTTAGGCTGCAATTTAAATTTGGGGCATCTTTTCTACTCAAATTCTAAGCCGTTCTAAAGCCTAGTGGCACTGATTTATGTTAGAAAAGTTCAAAAATGCATGCCTATCTAAAGGATAAAAGTGTAAAAAAACGGTACTTTTATTGGCTATATTTCATTACGAGCATCACAAAAAGCCTTAAAAAAACGAAAAACCATCCCGAATATTGATAATTTTGGCGGATAAAACTAAAAAAAGAACACATTGATTATAATTTTTATACATTTCATTGAAAGCTGGGAAAAATACGGACTCTAGCGGATTTGGTATGAAATATAATAATAAATTCAAACACCTGCTGGAACACGTTACTTAGCGTTATACTATATTTTAGAGTTTCTTAATGAATTGAGAGCACACTTTTGGCGCAATGATATGTTATTTATTCCACATGGAAGAGTACATATCTGCGTTACAAACTAAACTTTGGTGACCCCGTCTATGACGATTAAATAATGTAACTCTTACTAACTCCATATCGTCCCAAATCGTTTTGACGGATCTGCGCCAAGCAGCAAGGAGTTAAAATGTCAAAATTACAAAAAATCAAATCATTAGCCCTTGGCGGTATCGCGATGGCTACACTTTCTGCGGCACTTATCGCAGTTCCATTTTCATCTGCTCAGGCAAGTGCAAAATGTGGACCACGAAAAGCTATTATTAAAGTACTTGAAACGGTTTATGCCGAAGGCCGCTTTGCGGTAGGATTATCAGCATCCAATACACAGGCATACGAAATATTTGTGTCTGAAAAAGGTACATGGACCTTGATGATGACCAACACAGCTGGTGCAACCTGCATTATGGCGGCTGGTCATAACTTCGAAAAAGTCGATGAGAAAATCAGAACTGGGCAGGAAAGTTAATTTCCTGCCTTCCTCGTTAATGCATATCAGTTGGTGGGTAATGCAATGCTTTAAATGCATAAATTACGCGCAACAAGCATCCTTACGGCCTTCTTGGATTGGTGGACATGCAACGGATCCATATGAACAGTAAACGCAACAATCGCCCTTTATGGGTTTGAGCAATTCTCCACACCCTTTGCAATCATAAAACCACTGACATGCGTCCGTTGGCATGGTCTCCGTTTCAGCGTGACTGCATTTTGGACAGGTAATGGTAGACTGAGGAATGGTCATGCCGCGTCCTTTTTGGTGTTCTTCCATCTATTCCAAAGAGAAATCACAATTAGCAAAATCGAAACGCCAAGCATTGGCAACAATACATAGTCTAAATACCCAATGACTGCGCTAAATCCCAACGCACCCAAAATGACGACCAAAAGCGGCGTAAAGCAACACACAGCGGCAATTAAAGTACCAACGACACCTGTGCGTAACATTTTATTCTTAGACATAGTAATTCTCCACTTAACCAAAGCTTAGCACCTTGAAATCATTGGAGGAAATCACATTAATGTGTTGGAAGGCTAAGTAATCACTTGGATTACTTTTTCATCGATATCATCCAACAATATTTGACGATCTATGCCAATTCTACTGCGATAAGCAAAGCCCTGTAGGATGTCTAGAATTAATTTTGCTTTTGCTTTGGATGGAAAATCAGATGGCAATTGTTTAGTGTTTTTAAATTCATCAAAACGCTTTTCTACAGTGCTTATAAGTAATTCAGCCCCATTCGTCAAAATTTCAGATACCCCTTCAACTTCTTCAACCGTTGTAGCGGCGCATGAGGACATTAAGCATCCTTGTGCACAATCGCCCAAACGAGTTTGGCTTTTTAGAATTTCATAAAAATACGCTTGAACAGCGCTTTTGGGATCCTTGGCTGATTCAAATACTGCCAATTGCGCACTACCAAATATTTTTCCATATTCGGATAACGCTTCTAAATACAATTTTTCTTTATTGCCATAGGTGGCATAAAGACTGGGCCGATTAATTCCCATTGCTTGGGTCAAATCATCTAGCGACGCGCCATTATACCCCTTTTGCCAGAATACTTCTATTGCGGCGGCTAGTCCTACATCGCGATTAAATTTTTTCGGTCTACCTAAAACTTTTTGTACCATTCAATACAAAATCCTTGACGTTTGCGAATCTTCATCTATTTATTACTGATCGGTACAAAATAACGAATGGAACTAAAATGTCAAATAAAACACCACGAAACATACTCAAAATTAATTCAAGCGCACGCTATGAAGGATCTATTTCCAGAGGAATTGTAGATGAGTTGATAGAAAAACTAACTTCAAATAACGAAAACATACCTGTCGTAGACCGAGATGTAATAAAGGGCATTGAATTTATAGATGAAACTTGGGTTTCTGGAAACTTCACTCAAAAAGAAGCCAGAAGTGAAATACAAATTAACAAACTTAGCTATTCAGATGCACTGGTAGAAGAAATTATCACCGCTGATACTTTAGTCATTGGCGTGCCAATTTATAATTTTGGTATCCCTGCCCCGCTCAAAGCATGGTTCGACCAAATTGCAAGATCGAACTTAACATTCAAATTTATAGATACGGGTCCTGTTGGCCTTATGACTGGCAAAAAAGCTTATGTTGTCATCACGTCAGGTGGTACGCAATCTAACAGTGAAGTAGATTATGCTACAGGATATATGAAGCAAGTTCTTGAATTTATTGGCATTGAAGATGTTGAATTTATTATAGCAGATCAACTTTTGGCTGGCGAAGAAGCCAAACTGAAAGCAGTTCACGAACAAATTGCAGCACTTTAGGGCGCGCTTGTCAGTATAAATAAGAACATTAAAAAGCGGTGGCTAATTGAGTTGCCGTTTTTTAGATTTAATTATTGGCCTGTCTAATTCAGTTTTAAGTAGAACGAGCAAGGCAGTTGTATCTTCTTCGCTCAAGCCTCTGCCAAAGCGGATGATTTTTGAATTATGCTCAAAGCGCATAGACTGTTTGCCAAATATTCGAGTTCTCATACTAGGTATTAACTTGATAAATGGACCATAAATATGAAGTTCTACTTTCATATTTTCTATGTCTGAAATAAGAAATCGTCTTGTTTTAAAGCGCCATATTAAAACTCTTTGTAGTGTTATGTGCGTCTTGCCAATTGTCACCACTTCGCCACCCAATAAGTTCCAAATTAGATAAGCAAATGTATAATACGCAAGTGGTAAATAGATAAAGAAAAAGAGAATTTTTTTACCTTGTAGCCCATCAAAATAAATCATCGAGAATATGATTGGAAAGATAATTGATACAAAAATAGCGTTTAGAGTACAAAGAATGACGTGCCAGATGAACATCTTATGAGGAATTAAAACTTCGAACCCATCTTCAGTTTTCTGATATTTATACTTAGGCTTGTGCCTATCGTCGTGTTGATCCACTTAAAATAACTTTCAAAAAGCACCCTTATAAAGCGCTTTTTAAAAATCTACCACCACTTTTTAGCCTCAAAGCGTCCTGCGGCTTCTTCGATTACGTGGCCTGCTTGGAAGAGTGTTTCTTCTTCAAACGGCTTGCCGATTAATTGAAGACCCAATGGTAAGCCTTTGCTATCTAGCCCAGCAGGAACAGACAGCCCCGGCAATCCAGCCATGTTTACCGTTACCGTAAAAATGTCGTTTAGATACATTTTTACTGGATCAGAGGCCATTTCTTTATCGCCAATTTCAAACGCAGATGAAGGCGTTGTTGGCGTTAGAATAACATCTATGCCTTGCGCAAACACATCTTCGAAATCTTTTTTGATTAAGGTGCGTACTTTTTGCGCTTTGATATAATAAGCATCGTAATAACCAGCGGAAAGCACATAAGTGCCCACCATGATGCGCAGTTTAACCTCATCGCCAAAACCAGCGGCTCTGGTTTTTTTGTACATGTCTTCAATGTTATCGCCATTAACGCGAAGGCCGTAACGCACACCATCATAGCGCGCTAGGTTAGAAGAGGCTTCTGCTGGCGCAACGATATAATAAGCTGGCAATGCATATTTTGTATGTGGCAATGAAATTTCAACAATCTCTGCCCCTGCCGCTTTGTACCAATCGATGCCTTTTTGCCAAAGGTCTTCAATTTCTTTAGACATGCCTTCAACACGGTATTCTTTTGGAATACCAATTTTCATGCCCTTCATGCTTTTGCCAATTGCGGCCTCATAATTAGGCACTGGTAGGTCAACCGACGTGGTGTCTTTAAGATCAACTGATGCCATTGTTTTTAGCATGATAGCCGCATCACGCACATCGCGGTTGATAGAGCCTGCTTGGTCTAGTGAAGACGCATAAGCGGCAACGCCCCAGCGTGAGCAACGCCCGTATGTTGGTTTAATGCCCACTGTGCCAGTAAAGGCGGCAGGTTGGCGAATAGAACCGCCTGTATCTGTTGCAGTTGCACCAGCGCATAGCATGCTTGCTACAGCGGCAGATGAACCACCCGATGAACCACCAGGAACCAGCGCTTTGTCTGATCCTTGCGCTTTCCAAGGATTTTTAACAGGACCGTAATATGAATTTTCGTTTGAAGAACCCATGGCAAATTCGTCCATGTTTAGCTTACCCAATTGCACCGCACCAGCGGCCCAAAGGTTTGATGTAACAGTGGATTCGTAACGCGGTTTAAAATCATCAAGAATATGACTTGCTGCTTGCATGTGGTCGTCTTGCGTCGCGAATAAATCTTTAATGCCCAGCGGAATGCCTTCTAAATCGCCAATCGTACCAGAAGCGCGGCGCTCATCAGATGCCTTTGCCATGCTACGTGCTTTGTCAGCGGTTACGCTTACATAGGCATTTAATTCGCCATTAGCCGCTTCGATGTTTGAAAGATAAGCATCGGTTAGCTCTACAGATGTAATTTCTTTTGCATCTAGCTTTGCTTTTGCTTGGGCAATGGTGAGTTTTGTTAGATCGGTCATATTCGGCCAGTTCGTTTTGATAAGTTCTTTATAAAGTCTGTAAAATCTTGTGATGTCGAAAAGAAGGTGAACCCTATTCTATAACTTTTGGCACTGTGAAGAAATTATCTTCGGTGATAGGTGCGTTTGCAACAATATCGTCGACCTTATTACCATCATTCACAATGTCATCACGTCTGCGCATGGTTGTATCAACAACCGATGTCATTGCCTCAACACCCTCTACATTTACTTCGCTCAACTGTTCAATAAAGCCAATAATATTGTTCAATTCGCCCTGCATTTTTTCAGCCTCAGCATCGCTAACAGCAAGGCGAGCAAGTTTTGCAACACGTTTAACAGTGGTAATATCTACAGACATTCCGGCTCCATTTGGTTGGCCTAATTCTAGGCCTTTAAAGTATGAGTATTATCTTGAACCAGCGTATAACGACCTTGGCTTAGATGTTCAATGCGAAAAACACTAAAGCGTTGTTGTATCGCCTGACTTTGGTGCTTTTACTTTAGAGCTGTCTTCCTCTAATGCAGCAATAAAGTTACTTGCGTCTTTCTCAAGCAATTCATGCGACGCGTAATGGCATGGAAAAATGTATTCGAATTTAAAGTATCGTCGACAAGACAAAGCAGCAATTGCTGGCCCCATAGTTGCCCTGTCACCAATTGGAACGATACCGATTTGAGGCTGATGCAATTCTTGAATAAGCGCCATATCACCAAAAATATCTGTATCGCCCATAAAGTAGACCGACTTTTCATCTTCAATATGAAATACTAAACCATTGGCATTTCCCATTGCATGGCTGATGCCATCCTCATCTAAGTAGCAACTTGAATGGCGTGCGTGAACAAATGTGATCGAAAAGCCATTCTGCAAAATTGTGCCGCCAGTGTTGCCTCTGTCAACATTAGATACGCCTTTGCTGGCAAGCCACACACAAATATCAAAATTTGCGATAACATGCGCACCTGTTTTCTCAACAATCTCAATTGTATCACCTAGATGATCATAATGCCCATGCGTTAGGGCAATATGGGTCGTGCCCTTAATTACTTCTTCAAAATTTTCTTCATTAAATGCGGCATTTCCCTTGAAAAAAGGATCGACTAAAACTTTGTTAGAACCAAATTCTAGCGCAAATGTCGAATGGCCATGATATGTGATTTTCATGAAATAATCTCTTTATTTGAAATTGTGTATTTGATTTTGTTCTCTAAACGCATCATAGAACGCATAATGCGTTACGCATCATTATAAACTAGAATTCAGGATTGCAAATAATAATGTCTGATAATGTAATTGAAATTGACGCAGTTTTACCATTGCAACAAAAACACCAGCGCATTATTTGCCTAGACCTTGGCACAAAGACGATTGGTGTTGCTGTATCCGACGGTCTTTTATCGATTGCCAGTAGCGTTAAAACCATAAAACGTACAAAGTTCACCAATGATATGATTGAGCTTAACGAGATAATTGCAATTCAAGATGCTTTTGCAATTGTTATTGGCCTACCGCTTAATATGAACGGTTCTGAAGGGCCTCGTGCGCAGGCAACACGCGCTTTTGTACGCAATATGGCGCAAAAATGCGATTTGCCTGTTGTCTTTTGGGATGAGCGACTGTCTACGGTTGCGGCAGAACGCGCCATGATTGAAGCGGATATGTCTCGTAAAAAACGTGCCGAAAAAATAGATTCAGCGGCTGCAACTTTTATTCTGCAGGGTGCATTGGACCGATTGAAAAATCTTCGTTAGATTCAGCAACATCTGTATCGTTACCCATATCGTACCAAAGTGATAGAACAGTTTGTTTAACCGTTGGGAACCATTTTTTGCGCCAGCGATACGCTGCAATTACACCAACTAAAAGTGAATCAAAGGCACATGCCCCTGCCGCTAATGCGGGAACTTCACTTGCAGGAACACCCAAAACTTGGCCATATAGATGGAAAAGTAGATCATGTACTTCACGAGAAAACATGTGCATTCCAAAATCAATGCCATTGGAACTCAAACCATACCACCCCCAAAATAAAACAAGTGGGGCAAACCATAATAACAACAAAGTACGCATAAACCAGACCTTTCAGCTACTAGAATATCCCCTAATATTGTCAAAATTGCAACGTAAACCATTTGTTAAGGTTAACGCGGTCAGGGCTTATATAATATACAGAGTTAATTAAGTAACTTAGCGTTATTCTTACTTTTCAGGGTAAAGCGCATTCACAATAGATTTTGCATTTTGGCGTGTGTCTAACATACCATAGGTAGAGCGCCACAGCCCCCCTAACCTAGTTTCAATAAATGCATCCGCAAGCTCTGTTAAACCAATACGTTTTAATTCTGCGGCGGCGGCGGTAAGCGCTAATTGCTCAGTTAAAATACGAGCAGAACCTTTATCATCTACTGCCATTGCATGTGCTGTGCGTATAACATCAACAGTTTTAGAAGCCGCTTTCCCGCCCAAATCACGCTCTAATGTAGAAAGTATGGCATCTAGCATTTCTGGACGCTTAGAGATTAAGGCAATAGCATCTAAGCAATGCTTATTGCCGCCACCTTCCCATAGGCTGTTCATAGGTGCTTCGCGATAATGGCGCGCCAAATTACTATCTTCAACATATCCATTAACGCCAACGCTTTCTAAGCATTCAGCAATGACTGATGGCGCAATTTTACTTGTCCAATATTTAATAACAGGTGTCATTATGCGCGAATAGGCTTGCTCTGTTGGGTTTGCCCCTGATCTGTCGTAAGATTGCGCAAGCCTAAAGCTTAATACCGTACAAGCGGCCACGTCTATT
The DNA here is from genome assembly GCA_002400845.2 of Hyphomicrobiales bacterium. Classification (GTDB taxonomy): domain Bacteria; phylum Pseudomonadota; class Alphaproteobacteria; order Rhizobiales; family Rhizobiaceae; genus Salaquimonas. The sequence continues at coordinate 5,809 of NVRK02000130.1, read as the reverse complement.
GCCATATCAGCCAATACACGTTGCATAAGCGGTTGGTCTATAAGCTTTGCGCCAGAAACGGTTCTATGACGGCAGTGTTCCACCGCTTCCCATACGCTGACCCGCATTATACCTGTTGAAGTGATGGCGCTATCGACCATAATTTGGTTTTGCATTTCTGCAAGTGTAGCAATGCCTTGTCCTTCTACACCCACTAATTGACCCAATGCGTTTACAAGGTTCACCTCACACGACGCATTAGATCTATTGCCTATTTTGTCTTTTATGCGCTGTAATTGAAAGCCATTATTATTACCATTAGGCAAAAGACGAGGCATTATAAAGCAAGATGGGCCTTTTGGCGTTTTGGCAAGCACCAAAAACGCATCACACATTGGCGCTGAAACAAACCATTTCGCGCCATTTATCTTCCAAATCCCTCTGTTTTGAGCGCCACCAGGCGTGGCTGTCGTTTCAATATTTTGAAGATCTGCCCCTGCTTGACGCTCTGTGGTAGCCAAACCAATCGTAACACCTGCTTTATTTGCCGGTGCCTTTTGGCTTGAATCATATTTTCTTGAAACAACCAGCGGCATCCATTCTTTAACAATGCTAGGCGATTTAATAAGCGCGGCAATAGAAGCATTTGTCGTAATGATAGGGCCTAAATGTCCACTTTCTGCTTCAGCCGTAACAAAGAGTTTTGTGGCCCTGCTTAAATGGCGCTGGCCTTTGTCTTTTGCGCCCTGCTCCCAAAGTGAACCGCCAAGGCCGCTCGCCTTACTTTTGCGCATAAAAGCTTGCCAAGATGGGTGAAACTCGACTTGATCTAATCGATCGCCCTTGGCATTATGAGTTTTAAGAACTGGAATATGTGTATTTGCTAGGCGTGCAAGTTCTAAAACATCGCTAGAACCTACCCATTTGCCTAGTTTTTCTAGTTCTTCTTTACTTTCAGCTGGCAAAGCAGACGAAACCAGCATCAACAATGTGTCACCAGTATAGGCATTATGCCCACCAAATATTGGAGATTGGTTGTTCACAACATTATTTTCCCTATAAGATTGTTCCCATCTTTATTATAAATGAAAACATACCCGACATTGGCACGATTCTGTATTTGACTTAACAATACAGAATATAGACTGGTATGCTACTGGCTTAAGTCATACTCCCCAGATGAACAAAGTAATGACCTTTAAAAAATTAACCCAAATTACGATTTTACGGTTGAAAAGCACTTTAATACTTGTGAGTCCCCCCATTCAGGCATATAGCATGGTTTTTGATGACCAAAGCTATTGATACAATAAATTACACCCATGTTTTCGGCCACCGGCATTTGCTGGGCATTGCCGAACTTTCCCCCCATGACATTGAATATTTGCTTGAGCGGGCTGATAAAGCGGTTAGCGTCTCAAGGCAGGTAGAGAAGAAAAAAATGGTGCTTCGTGGACGCACGCAAATCAATCTTTTCTTTGAACCCTCTACCAGAACGCAAGCGTCCTTCGAATTAGCAGGAAAACGCCTTGGCGCAGATGTGATGAACATGTCTGTTGCCTCTTCGTCTGTTAAAAAGGGAGAAACACTGGTTGATACCGCAATTACGCTCAACGCGATGCAGCCAGATTTATTGGTGGTACGCCACCATTCGGCTGGCGCTGCCGAATTACTCGCTCAAAAGCTTGTCGGTTGCTCTGTTATCAATGCAGGCGACGGCGCTCATGAGCACCCAACGCAAGCATTGCTTGATGCACTTACCATTAAACGCAATAAGGGCCGAGTTGCCAGATTAACAGTCGCAATTTGCGGAGATGTTTTGCATTCGCGTGTCGCACGTTCAAATATTATATTGCTAAATGCGCTTGGTGCTAGAGTTCGATTAATCGCGCCTTCTACGCTTTTACCAATTGGTGTTGAGCGGCTCGGCGTTGAAGTATTCAACTCTATGGAAGAAGGCTTAAAAGACTGCGACGTCGTTATGATGTTGCGGGTTCAACGCGAACGCATGACTGGCGCGCTTATTCCTTCTGCCCGTGAATATTTTAGGTTTTACGGCCTTGATAGCGAACGTTTAAAATATGCCAAAGAAGATGCCATTGTCATGCATCCTGGCCCAATGAACCGAGGCGTTGAGATTTCCAGTGAAGTTGCAGATGGCCCGCAAAGTGTCATAGAAGAACAAGTTGAAATGGGCGTTGCGCTTAGAATGGCAGTTATCGAAACGCTGATCGAAACCAACGACAGATTAGATAACGAAAAGAAACATAAAGAGGAGCAAAAATAATGGCTTCTACTTTAATCAAAAATGCGCATCTAGTTGACCCATCACAGGGCATTGATGGCAAAGCCTCACTGCTTATTGAAAATGGCAAGATCGCTGATATTCACCTAGGCGGAGATGCTATTACCGCTCCAGATGGTTCACAGATTATTGACGCTAAGGGAAATTATGTCTTTCCAGGTTTAGTGGATGCTAGAGTGCACACAGGCGAACCAGGCAGCGAACACCGCGAAACGATTGCTTCTGCATCAGCTGCGGCCGCAAGTGGTGGTGTGACCAGTTTTATTATGATGCCTGATACAAACCCAATCATCGATGAAGTATCGTTAGTGGATTATGTGAGACGTGCGGCACGTGATAATGCATTGGTAAATGTATATCCATCAGCCGCTGTTACCAAAGGTTTTGAAGGCAAAGAACTGACTGAGTTTGGCCTATTGCAAGAAGCTGGCGCGGTAATGCTAACAGATGGGCATAATTCATTTAAGAACCCACTGACATTGCGTAGGGCATTAACTTATGCACGCGATTTTGGTTTGGTGATTTCTGCCGAGACACAAGACCAAGACCTTGCTGCAAATGGCGTAATGAATGAAGGCCTAACCGCTACGCATTTGGGCCTATCTGGTATTCCGCGTGAAGCTGAGATTATTGCTCTTGAACGCGATTTGAGAATAGCCGCGCTTTCTAAAGGCAATTACCACGCCGCAAAATTATCAACCAGTACTTCTGCTGAAGCAATTGCGCGTTATAAAGATGACGATCTAAACATTACTGCGGGCGTATCCATCAATTCACTAACGCTTAATGAAAATGATATTGGTCGTTACAGAACATTCTTGCGTCTATCACCACCGCTTAGAACCGAAGATGATCGCTTATCTATGATTGAAGCGCTTAAAAACGGCACTTTGGATATTATCGTTTCTTCGCACGACCCACATGATGTTGATACAAAACGCCACCCGTTTGCAGAAGCGGCCTCTGGCGCTGTTGGCATGGAAACATTATTGGCGGCAGCTTTGCGCTTGCACCATAACGATCAAGTGCCACTAAGCCGTATCATAGAAGCCTTATCAACCAAGCCAGCTAAAATATTTGGACTTGATGCTGGAACGCTCAAAAAGGGCGCTAAAGCTGATTTATGTATTGTTGATATTGATGCGCCATGGGTTTGCAGAGAGGCTGAATTAAAGTCTCGCTCTAAAAACACCCCATTTGAAGGTGAACTTTTCTCAGGAAAAGTGTTGCAAACCTTGGTAGAAGGCAACACAATACACACGGAAAAAGCGTAATACGAATTTAAGCACGTAAGTTGCATCGTTATTATTGCGTTATGGGAGATGAAATGGCGGATATTTTAAACAGCTCTGCTGGGGTGCTGATAATTGCATTATTGTTTGGCTATGCACTTGGTTCAATTCCATTTGGCTTAATATTTACGCGCTTGGCTGGCCTTGGCGATGTTCGCTCTATCGGATCTGGCAATATTGGCGCGACCAATGTTTTGCGTACAGGCAATAAAAAACTAGCTGCAGCCACCCTATTATCAGACATGGCAAAAGGGCTAATTGCAGTTATTATCGCCAAACAATTTGGTCTTGAAGCTGGTATATTGGCTGGTATTGGTGCATTTTTGGGGCATTGTTTTCCTATTTGGCTAAAATTTAAAGGCGGCAAAGGTGTTGCAACATTTGTTGGCGTCATGGCTGGTTTGTTATGGCAAGCAGCGCTAGTATTTATAGCTGTTTGGCTACTCACTTGGGCTTTAACACGCTATTCTTCACTTGCGGCATTGGTCGCAACGCTTAGCGCTTCGATATCTTCTTTTTGGCTAGGCAACACGCAAATATTTGGCACTTTGGTTTTACTTACGATTTTAACTTGGCTTTTCCACCGCGAGAATATCTCTAGGCTATTGTCTGGCCGTGAGAGTAAAATAGGCGCAAAAGAATAAAATGGATGATCGCCCGAAAATAGGTCGATCGCCCACCAAAGGTTCTATCACGCTTAATGATGAGCAACGCTTAAATTGGCTTAGGCTTATTCGCAGTGAAAATGTTGGGCCAGCCACGTTTAGAGACTTGATAAATCATTTTAGGTCCGCAGGTGCAGCCCTTGAAGGCTTGCCTGAACTGATGGCTAAAAACAATTCGGGCAGACGAATTAAAATTGCATCAAGAGATATTGCCGAACGCGAAATGGACACTGCACAAAAATGCGGTGCGCGTTTTATTGGTATGGGCGAGCCTGAATATCCCTCTATTTTGCGCAATATTGATTACCCTCCTCCGTTGTTGTGTGTTCGAGGCAATACAGACATATTCAAGCGTACATCAATTGCAATCGTTGGCTCTAGAAATGCATCCATTAGTGGCACTAAAATAACCTCTCGTTTTGCTTCTGAATTAGGACAAGCAGGCGTTGCCGTGGTTTCAGGTCTAGCCAGAGGCATCGACACAAGTGCGCATAGGCATAGCTTAGTCAGCGGTACCGTCGCGGTATTTGCTGGTGGTATTGATAAAATATTTCCAGAAGAAAACCATGAATTAGCAAATGCTATCATTGATAATGATGGCTTACTGGTGAGTGAAATGCCCGTTGGCTGGCAACCGCGAAGCCAAGATTTTCCAAAACGCAATCGTTTGATTGCTGGCCTGTGCGAAGCAACACTCGTTATTGAAGCTGCAAAAAGATCTGGCTCGCTTATTTCGGCAAGACTGGCAAATGAGGCTGGTCGCTCTGTATTCGCTATTCCAGGGTCGCCACTTGATCCACGCAGTGAAGGTGCAAATTGGCTGATAAAACAAGGCGCAACGCTGGTTACCAATCCGCAAGATATTATCGATGATTTACTCGTAACAACTGAGCGTTCAAATATATTGGACGAATCTGAAGATTTGTTTTCGTATCAAGAAAATTCAACCCAACAACTTATAGATGGCAAACGCGTAAATACTGAAAAAGGCAACGCTAAAATTATGGAGGAAAGCGATGAAGAGATCAGGACACGCATTATTAATGCACTTGGTCCCTCACCTGTTGAAATTGATGACATCATTCGCTTTGCAAATGCCACACCTGGGCAAGTGCAAATGGTAATTGTTGAACTATCGCTTGCAGGGAAGATTGAACGACATAGCGGCAACAGAGTATCACTAATCTAACTCTATTTAATCACCGCTATTTGGCAATTTTATAAAATAATAAAAACTACTTTACTTTTTATCGCTTACTTCGCCAGAAATATTAGAGAGTGATCTAACTGTGTGCAATTCTAAAATTGCCATCTCAATAAGATATGACACCATTTTTTCATCTAAGTTTTCAGCAATTTTTCTTAACTCAACCAGCATGTCGGCCATATATTTAAGTTTTTCTGGGCGCATCTTACCTGCTTCATCGGTAAGCGATTCTACGGTTTTATTTAATTTGCCAGCAACTGCAGCATCAGTGTCCTCGAAAATATCTTGTCTCGCTTTTCCAGATGTGCTCTTAGATCTATGTGAGGTATGATTATTTTTAGCATTTTCATTAGCGTTCATT
>NVRK02000013.1 GCA_002400845.2 Hyphomicrobiales bacterium | reverse complement strand
GGCACATCGTTTACCGCTTCGCCGCCATACATGGCCACGCCACATCGAACGAGGTCATAGTGCGCATTTGGCCCTAAGAAGATGCCAGCGCTGTTGGCAAGCGAGCGTTTTGCATCAGGAAATTTTAGTGTCGCCATTGCAAATGCAGCAATCTGTTTTTTGTTCAAGCGATGCGCTGGATCATCTGCGCAAGCAAAATGGCTCATGATTAATACTGGTTTAAACGCCGACATTTTAGCTTCATCATTTACAAGAACGCTAAGTTCTGCCGCAGAAAGACCAAGACGATTCATGCCTGTATCTATGTGTAATGCGGCTTCATTTTTCTTGCCTGGTAATTCAAGAAAAGCCTCAATGTCTTGAGGTGTACAAAGAACAGGTGTTAGTTTAGATTTTTTATAAGTCGCCCATATGCTTGGGTGAAACCCATTGAGTACATAAATACGTGCAGTCTTGTTTTTCTTACGAACCCGCATGCCTTCTCTTATGGTAGCAACAAAAAAAGTCTCGCAACCTGCATTGCTTAGCGCAGGCACAACTTCTTCTATGCCAAGGCCGTACGCATTGGCTTTAACAACGGCGGCAGCTTCATTGTTTTTGTTTTCAGTTTTAGCAATTTTGCCAAGCTTCTTCCAATTTGCAACAAGCGCGCCAAGGTCAATTGTTAAACGGCCATTACCGTATAATACGGCTCCGTCTAGTTCTGTAATCGGTGAATCAGTCATATATTAAGTATATACTATTCGTGGCGCTCTGGAAGGTGATCTTCTTCAGCCAAATCGGTAAAGCGCGTGAACTGTGCTTGGAAACCAACTTTGGCAATGCCTGTAGGACCGTGACGTTGCTTGGCGACAACAATTTCGGCCTTGCCTTTTGCTTCGCGCAATTCCATCTCCCACTTAAACCACTCTTCGGTGCCTTCTTTGGGTTCTTTGTTCTGAATATAATATTCTTCACGATACACAAACAGCACCACATCGGCATCTTGCTCAATAGAACCAGATTCACGAAGATCAGAAAGTTGCGGATGTTTGTCGTCTCGGTTTTCCACCTGACGCGAAAGCTGAGAAAGGGCGATTATAGGCACAGCCAATTCTTTCGCCAAGGCTTTAAGACCCGTTGTAATTTCGGTTACTTCTTGCACACGGTTACCAGCATTCTTGCCAGAACCCTGCATCAATTGAATATAGTCAATGATGAGTAGGTCAAGCCCGCGTTGACGTTTCAATCGTCTTGCACGTGCCGCCAATTGAGCGATAGAAATACCACCTGTTTCATCTATGAATAGCGGAACTTTTTGCATTTCTTGCGCACAAAAAGAAAGTTTCTCAAATTCAGATTCGTTAATTTCACCACGACGAATTTTTGAAGAAGATACTTCTGCTTGTTCAGAAATAATACGTGTCGCCAATTGGTCGGCGCTCATCTCTAGTGAGAAGAAACCAACAATGCCACCATCAATAGCTTTGGGCGTACCATCGGCGGCAACATCACCGCGATAAGCATGCGCAACATTAAAGGCAATGTTCGTTGCGAGCGAGGTTTTACCCATACCAGGACGACCAGCCAATACGATCAAATCAGAAGATTGCAAGCCACCCATTCTGCTGTCGAGCGCATTAATGCCTGTCGCAACACCAGATAACCCCCCCTCACGCTCAAAGGCGGCGGCGGCAAGATCAATCGCTGTATTGATCGCTGAACCAAAATCGTGAAACCCACCATTAGTAGTGCCTGTTTCGGCAAGTTCAAATAGGCGGCGCTCTGCGTCTTCAATCTGTTCGTTTGGTGGCATGTCGATGGGCGCGTCATAAGCAACATTCACCATGTCTTCGCCAATGGTAATCAAATTACGACGTGTTGCTAGATCGTAGATCGAACGACCATAATCTTCTGCGTTAATAATGGTTGTTGCTTCTGCGGCTAGGCGAGCCAAATATTGCGTAACAGTTATGTCACCAATTTTTTCATCTGCGGGCAAAAAAGTTTTTAGTGTAACAGGGTTTGCGCGTTTACCAGCGCGGATCATGTCAGATGCTACTTTGTAGATTTGCTTATGAATTGGTTCTTGAAAATGTTCAGCTTGCAAAAAATCAGACACACGATAATAGGCATCGTTGTTTACAAATATAGCACCAAGCAAAGCTTGTTCAGCTTCAACGTTTTGTGGGGCAACACGATATTGCGAATCGCCTTCAGATTTTTTCTGAGAATTACCCTGCTGTGCAGCGTCTGCTGGGTTAAATGGTGTTACATTTTCTGCCATGTGCTTATAAAATTTTCCCTGAGCGCTATATTTTAATACACTTCAATAGATTTTAGTTTTTGCTACTCACATCTATATTTCAAGACCTAAATTGAATTTTCAAAGCTAATCCCGCTATTCACAGGCAAAAAGTTTTACTCAACCATCGAGATTGCATTTTTGATTTATTGTAAGTGATTCGTCTATCTAAAAATGACATATACAATAGCTAACTAAATAGAGACGTCACCAATGTAAGGTGCAATCTGGATATATAAGTAACACTACACCTCTGATATGCGATTTAAGAGTTTGCAGTGGCTCGGCAGATAAATGTTTTTACGCCATAGGTTTGTATCAACTAACATCTATTCAGTTTAAACATATTGAAATTGAACTTTCGTTCTGCAGCAGTTTCCTTTTTCTGATTGTAATCAATAAGCATAATTTTGTTGTTGTTAATTATCTCGAACTTCCAAAAATCATTCTCTCGCAAAAAGGAAATTATTATTTCGTTGCCATTGTGGGTGATTGTTTTAATTTTCGCGAGTTCTCCCCTTAATGTTACCGTGTTCTTTTTTGTTGATACAGCGGCATGAATTGTTTTTTTGTTTATAGTAATTCTTACATCAGTTTCGGAACATTTTTTGTTTTCGGCTGCCCAATTGCCGTAGAGTGAGAACTGACGAGCATCATTATTTGTTGAAAATAGGAAAAATGTTGAAAATATAACTATAGCGATTGCAGCTATGGAGATAGCGATGTGATGAACTCTCATGTTTTAATTGTTCCTTTTTAATAAATATTTAGGCCATATATCTCATGGGTGAGTATAAAGAAAAATACTTTATAAAAAATATTGAAAAGATAAATGTCGAAAAAAAAGGCGACCATTCCAAGTTAGGAAGGCCGCCCTTAATTAGTCACTTAGTAAGTAACTTTAAAGAAGTGAAAAGCTTATGCTTCATCTTCTGTTGTTTCTTCAGCTGCAACTTCATCGCTTGCATCTTCGCCAGCGTCGTCACCATCTTCATCATCAGCGCTGTCAAAAACATCTGAAAGATCGATGTCGTCTTCTTCTTGGTCATCAAATACAGAGCGACCTGAAAGATCTTCACCAGCAGCTTGACGCTCAGCTTCGTCTTCAGAACGCGCAACATTCATAGAAATGATTGCAAGTACTTCTGGGTGAAGCGTAACTTCTACAGGGTGCATACCAATTGTTTTGATTGGTGAAGGAAGTGCGATTTGTGAACGAGCAACTTTAAAGCCAGCTGCTTCAAGCGCGTTAGAAATGTCACGTGGAGATACTGAACCGTAAAGTTGACCAGTTTCACCAGCAGAACGAATAACCATGTAAGCTGTATCGTTAAGTTTTTCAAAGATAGCATCTGCTTCTTGTTTGCGATCAGCATTTTTAGTTTCAAGCTCAGCACGCTGAGATTCGAAACGCTCTTTGTTTACTTTGTTGGCGCGCAATGCTTTGCCTTGTGGAAGTAGGAAGTTACGAGCAAAACCGTCTTTTACTGTTACTTCGTCGCCCAATGCGCCAAGTTTGGCGATGCGTTCTAATAGTATAATCTGCATTTTAGTGTCCTTTCGGGTTAATTTAAAATTACTTTAATTAGGTTGATTGTTGTTAGCTTCTTGCGAAGCCATTCGAAAAAATCTCATTACGCCAATGCCTGTAAATATAAGTAAGGGCAGTGAGAACATAAATATTGAGGCATAAGCTACGATAAGCATAAGTGTGCCACCGTTAGTGCTACGTGCTTTTAGGTGTGTATCTGCAAGGCCGAGCAAGGCAAAAACAGTCATGCTTGCGCCAAATAATACGCCACATACTTGGGCAATTACACCATTTCCAAACACAGTGCCAATAAAGCCAGCGACCAATATAAATAGGGCGGCTTTTGGTATAGAAATTGATTCTGCGATATTCTCAGGTTTACGAGCCATGATTTCTGAACTCTGAGTTATAAATGCGCCAAAACATGCGTTGATAGAATGCGTGAAAATCAAAACACTTGCAGTGATGATTGGCATCACTTTTGTTAGCATTTGTAGGGTGAGTGCAATCTCTTCATCATTTGGTATTCTAATTTCAGGATTAGTCTTTGCGACTTCTTTTAGCATCGCTCTTAATTGTTCACCTGTTTCAGCGGTGTTGAAATCAACCAATGAAAAAGTAACGATGCATAGGGCGCAGGTAATCAGCATTAGCCAAAATAAGATATTTGATAATGGATACCATATTGTATCACCATCATCGGTTGTTTGACCAAGGTTAGATAAATGCCCAATCCAAGCCGCAGGTGCAAAAATTGATAGCCCCAAGCTCAAGGCAACACCGACACCGCCGTAAATATAGCAAAATGCAGAAGCGATGATTGCAGCGATTACCCCAGCTGTAGTACCCCAGCCCATAGAAGCGATGTATATTGCCAAAGGCGTGATGAAAAGTAACGGAGCGCTAGCCAGTCCAGAATTAAATGCAGCAATAGCCATTAGCCCGGCAGCGATGCCAGCTAAAAGTCCTACAAAGTTTCCACTGATCTTGTTCATTTGTCTCGCTGTCCTGTCGCTTCGACAGTTAGGAACTTAAAAAGCGTTCCAACTTGGTTTCATTTAGGTTTTAATTCGCCTGACCTGTAATCCTCATTACAGGAGGGGGAAAATATGCACTTCTTATAAAATATTGGCGCACAAATCAAATTGCGCGCCAATGAAATTTTTAGCAATCAAAGATTAGCCAATTACGTCAGCTAATCAAAGATTAGCCAATTACACCCGCTAATCAAAGATTAGCCAATTACATATGGCAATAGGCCAAGAAAACGCGCGCGTTTAATAGCTTGAGCCAATTCACGTTGTTTTTTCTGGCTTACAGAAGAAATACGTGAAGGAACAATTTTACCACGCTCTGAGATATAACGGCTCAAAAGCTTTGTGTCTTTATAATCGATCTTCGGTGCGTTTGCGCCTGTGAAAGGGCAAGATTTACGACGACGGTTAAAAGGTCTGCGTGCTGCCATAGCCATTATGCATTTCCTTCAGTTTTCGCAGGGGCTGCTGGAGCTGCTGCTGGTTTAGAATCGCGGTTATCACGGCGAGGGCCACGGTCATCACGGCGAGGACCACGGTCATCACGGCGAGGGCCGCGCTCATCGCGTTCGCTTTTGCGCATCATAGCTGACGGACCTTCTTCGTGCTCTTCAACACGAATAGATAAGAAGCGAAGAACATCTTCGTGAATGCTCATTTGACGTTCCATCTCAGTCATTGCTGCAGAAGTTGCGTCAATGTTTAGGAACAAGTAATGTGCTTTGCGGTTTTTCTTAATTTTGTGTGCTGAAGTGCGAAGACCCCAGTTTTCAAATTTAGAAACTTTACCTTCGTTTGCTTCTAAAACACCAGTAAAGTGTTCTACAAGTGCTTCGGCTTGCTGTGCAGAAATATCCTGACGCGCAAGTAGTGTAAATTCATAAAGAGCCATTTAGGGCCTTTCCTTTTATCTGTCAGACATACCGCGCAAAGCCTCCTACAACCGCATTTCGAGTGGACATTAGGTCCGGAAAGGCGTTTGGGAACGGTCGAGAGCAAAGACACCAAGAGCCAGCTTCCTATGAAACCATGTTATTTAACCTGTTCACCTTGGTCAAGTAACCTCTTGTTCAGCCTTCGGCGGTTAGCCTGAAACTCAACAAGGCGGCTTATACGTTATTTCCTGTGTTTTGCAAGTCAAAAAATGCCATATTCTTCTCAACAATGCTATGGAGTAACATTAAGGAATTAGGGGGCTGGTTTTGTTCGTTCAATTATATCAAAAAGTCAGAATTTTAGGTGGTTTATCTATAGTGCTGCTATTGGGAGCTTGTCAAAGTTCTAACCTATTATCCGAGGTGAAAAATGCAGATGCCAGCGGTAACGAACGGTTGGTAATAGCCGGGCCGCTAAAACCGCTTATGGATTCTCGTTTTGCTTACAGAAAAGCGCTTGCGATCAAAGATGGTGGTGACTTTATGCATGCGCCTTATAATGAATTTGTCGATATTAATGATCGCGACGAAATTCCGGTTCGAAAAGTTAGAGAAGGTTGGATAAGACGCCTTTCTGTCAACGACATTCAAGATTATACATATACTGGGGGTAGTGATTCTCAGCCAAGAACCTTAAAAGTCTATGGCGTTGGCAAAACCATTGGTGGCATCAATGGCGGTTCTGCAATGACAGTTGTCTTTTTGCATGGTCGCCATGGCACAAGAGAACTTGGCTTTGATGATGAGCGATTTGGCGGTAATTTTAACCGTGTAAAACGGTTGATGCTTCAAAATGGTGGCGCATATATAAGTCCTGATTTTACCGATCATGAAAACGAAGGCGAAAAAGACATAGTCGCTTTGCTTAAACAACAGCGCCCTCTAACCAGAGGCAAGCTCATACTTGCCTGTGGTTCGCTAGGCTCTAATATTTGTTGGGGAATTGTGAACAATACTCAAACGCGAAAATTAGTAGACGGCATGATTTTGCTTGGCGGAATGCCTAATACACAGTTTGTGCAATCGGCTTCAAAGCTTCGCAAAATTCCACTTTATATTGCGCACGCTACTTTAGATACTTCGTTTGGCTATCAAAGCTTGGTATCATTCTACCAGTCGCTTAAAGCTAAAAATTATCCAGTGCGCATGACTTTATTTGAAAGCGGCAAACACGGCACGCCAGTTCGCATGGTTGACTGGCGCCAAGCGCTTAATTGGATTGCTAGTAAATAATTCAAAGCCACAGGATACAGGATACAGGATAGCTTGTCGCCAAACCCTCATCCTGAGCCTGTCGAAGGAAGAGGGTGGTTGATCCCCAATTCCAGCGCCCCTAGATCCTTCGACAGGCTCAGGATAAGGATTGAGTGTGAGGGAACATATTTCAAATCTTGAGTTACCCAAGGCCTCACCCTGAGCTTGTCGAAGGGCGGAGGCGATGAGATATTGCCTCACAACTACCCAAATTTTGCTTGAATCTCTTTCGTCCAACCCACTGTAATGTCACCATCTGTATCCATAATGACAGGGCGTTTCATTAATGTTGGATGCTCCCCAATCAAAGCCAGTGCTTTTTGTAAATCTATGTCAGCTTTGTCGGTTTCGCTCAAACCGCGCCAAGTGGTTGAGCGTGTGTTGAGCAACTTTTCAAAACCTACTGCCTCAGCAAACTTTACCAAATCTTCATTGTTCACACCATCTGCTCTTACATCAATCTTCGTAAGTTCTGTACCATTAGCCTCAATTGCTTTGATTGCTTTTTTACATGTGTCACAGTTTTTTAGGTGGTAAATTGTAATTGACATGAATAACCTTTTATATTGCTGAAGAAATAAAGTTATCAGAGTATCCGTACCGCGCGGTTTTTGTAACTTTAGCGTATATAATCCACAGCTTATGATGCTTTTTCTTGACTCTATGCGCGTTTATCCTTTTATGGCCTGCAAATGCGGAAAAATCTGCCTATACTTAATGAGTGTAATCGCAGATTGAAATTAAAGGACCAAAACATGACATTAGCAATGACCTTTCCAGGACAAGGAAGTCAGTCAATTGGAATGGGCAAAGCACTGGCAGAAAGTTTTCCAGAAGCAAAAGCTGTATTTGACGAAGTTAACGAGGCTTTGGGTCAAGATTTATCTGCTATCATGTTTGAAGGCGACCAAGACACGCTAACGCTAACAGCAAATGCACAACCAGCACTTATGGCTGTTTCTGTAGCCGTGGTTAAAGTGTTGGAAAGCAAAGGCTATTCAATTGCTGAAAATGTCAGTTTTGTTGCAGGGCATTCGTTGGGCGAATATTCTGCGTTATGCGCATCTGGTGCGATTTCAATTACTGATACTGCTAAATTATTGCGTATTCGCGGTAATGCAATGCAAGCAGCTGTTCCTGTTGGTAAAGGCGCAATGGCGGCAATCATTGGCCTAGAACAATCACAAGTCGAAGAAATTTGCGCTTCTTCTAAGGCAGATGGCGTATGTCAAATCGCAAATGATAATGGCGGTGGTCAGTTGGTTATTTCTGGTTCTAAAGCAGAAGTTGAATTGGCCGCTGAAAAAGCAAAAGAAGCAGGCGCAAAACGCGCACTTATTTTGCCAGTATCTGCACCTTTCCACTCAGCCCTAATGGGCCCAGCGGCAGAAGCGATGCAAGAAGCTTTAGCAAATGTTCAAATTGAATCTCCTGTTGTTCCGCTAATCGTAAATGTTTTAGCCGCGCCAATTAGCGATGGTGAAGAGATTAAAAAGCGTCTTGTCGAGCAAGTAACAGGTCAAGTGCGCTGGCGCGAAACCATCGAATGGCTGGGGCAAAATGGCGTTACCAATCTAATAGAAGCAGGTAGCGGTAAAGTATTAAGCGGCCTTGCACGTCGTATTAATCGCGACTTGAAATCAACTGTTATTGGCACACCAGACGATATAACTTCATTTCTAGCGCCATCTGCGCAGTGAATAGAATAAAATCAATTATAGGCAATATCCTAAAAAATATAATCAGGAGTAAAGTACATGTTTGACCTAACCGGCAAAAAAGCATTGGTAACTGGCGCGAGTGGCGGCATTGGCGAAGCAGTAGCACGCGCATTGCATGCACAAGGCGCCACTGTTGGTTTGCATGGCACAAGAGAAGAAAAGCTAAACGCACTTGCTCAAGATCTTGGCGATCGCACAGTTGTGTTGCCAGCCAACCTATCTGACTTAGAGGCAGTGGATGCATTAGGCAAAGCGGCTGAAGAAAAATTAGAAGGCGTAGACATTCTTGTAAACAACGCTGGTATTACCAGAGATGGCTTATTTGCCCGTATGTCTAATGATGACTGGGACGATGTTATGCGTGTGAACCTTACCGCAGTATTTCGTTTGGCAAAGCAGATTGTGTATCCAATGATGCGTCGCAGAGGCGGGCGTATTATTAACATCACGTCTATTGTGGGTGTAACGGGCAACCCGGGGCAGGCAAACTATTGCGCATCTAAAGCTGGTTTGATCGGGTTTTCAAAATCATTGGCGCAAGAAATAGCTTCTCGTAATGTAACAGTTAACTGCATTGCACCCGGTTTTATTGCTTCTGCAATGACAGAAAAATTAAATGACAAACAAAAAGACACTATTCTAGGTGCTATTCCGATGAAAAAAATGGGCGGCGGCGAAGATATTGCTGCAGCTGTCGTGTATCTTTCTGGGGATTCTGGAAAGTATGTTACGGGCCAAACACTGCATGTTAATGGCGGAATGGCCATGATCTAAACAAAATTACCAGTATTTATTCACTTTTTGTAGGTTTAACCTGATACAGATATAACTTGTGTTTTTAGGGTTTATCCTGTGAACAGTTGAATAACTTATAGTGTGCTTGCGTTTTAGGTCTTTAAACAATTTAAAATCTATGTTACGCGGCACGCGAATATGCTAAAATTAAATATAAGTTTTATTTTAGATTGTAAGGGAAAGACGATGTTGTTAAACTAGGTCTGAACCAATAACTTGAATTTATGTGTTAAGATCTTATCTTAGCGCTGCATTAAAACAGTAACCAAGGATTTCCAAATGAGCGACGTCGCTGACCGTATTAAAAAAATTGTTGTAGAACACCTAGATTGTGATGCTGCTAAAGTTACTGAAGCAGCAAGCTTCATTGATGACCTTGGTGCTGATTCTCTTGATAATGTTGAATTGGTAATGGCATTCGAAGAAGAATTCGGAGTTGAAATTCCAGACGACGCTGCAGAAACCATCCAAACTGTTGGTGATGCTGTTAGTTTTGTTGAAAAAGCTGTAGCTTAATTCTCTAATTGACATTAGCGTAAGAAATTATGTTATTTAATTCAGGCGGCCTTTGTGCCGCCTGTTTTGTATTAAAGTGGCAAATACGGTTAAATCTAACCGTACGTAATGGAGAAGCGCTGTATGAATGGCTTGAAGAGACGTGTTGTTGTAACTGGTTTAGGCATGGTATCACCACTGGCTTGTGGTGTTGAAGAAACTTGGAAACGTATTCTTGAAGGCAAAAATGCTGCCGCTAAAGTTACAAGTTTCGAAGTTGAAGACTTAGCCGCTAAAATTGCGTGTCAAATTCCACTAGGCGATGGTACGAATGGTACATTCAATGCCAATGATTGGATGGCTCCAAAGGAGCAACGCAAAGTTGATCCATTTATTATATATGCTGTTGCCGCCGCTGACCAAGCGCTTGCAGATGCAAATTGGAAGCCAGAAACAGACGAACAGCAGTTTCGCTCTGGTACGCTTATTGGCTCTGGTATTGGCGGTCTACAAGGCATTGCAGAAACGGCATTGGTTCTTGAAAAACGTGGCCCACGCCGTGTGAGCCCATTCTTCATTCCAGGGCGTTTAATCAACCTTGCTTCTGGTCATGTCTCGATCAAACATAAATTAAAAGGCCCAAATCATTCTGTTGTAACAGCATGCTCAACTGGAGCGCACGCCATTGGTGATGCAGCTCGTTTAATCATGCTTGATGATGCTGATGTTATGGTTGCAGGGGGGGCAGAAAGCCCTGTATGCAGAATTTCTTTGGCAGGTTTTGCGGCGTGTAAAGCGCTTTCAACCAGTTATAATGACGATCCTCAAAGTGCGTCACGTCCATACGACAATGACCGCGATGGTTTTGTAATGGGTGAGGGCGCTGGTATTGTTGTCTTAGAAGAATACGAACACGCAAAAGCGCGTGGTGCTAAGATTTATGCAGAAATTATTGGCTATGGTATGTCTGGCGATGCATTCCACATTACAGCACCATCTGCTGATGGCGATGGTGCATTTAGATGCATGACTGCGGCGCTTAAAAACGCTGGTATAGATGCGTCCCAGTTAGATTACATTAATGCGCATGGTACTTCTACCATGGCCGATACGATTGAACTTGGTGCGGCAGAGCGGTTGCTTGGCGATTCTGCTTCTAAAGCTTCAATGTCATCAACAAAATCTGCGATTGGTCATTTGTTAGGTGCGGCTGGCTCGGTTGAAGCTATTTTCTCAATTCTTGCGATTAGAGATCAAATTGTGCCACCGACACTTAATTTAGACAATCCAGAGCGTGAAACTAAAATTGATTTGGTTCCGCATAAAGCTAAAAAGCGTGAAGTTAAAACCGTACTTTCAAATTCATTTGGATTTGGTGGTACAAATGCATCCCTCATTATGAGGGCTGTGGAAGACTAATAAAAAAATTGATTTATTAAATCTTGAAATGGGCGAAATTTCATAATTTAGACTAAAATTTACGGCAGTAATGTATTTTTTAATGCTCATTGGGGGGCAATAATTTAGCACCAATTGCTAATTTGTTAAAATCGGAGTTTGTACGTGATTGAAGATAACGATCCATCAAAGAACAGTGAAGCTGGAAAAAATAGCGAAGCTGAAAATGTGGTAAGCGCAAATTTTGGACGTCGTTCTGAAAAGCCGTCCCCTTTATTAGAAACTCCGATTTTAGAGCAAGCAGCTTCTAACGCTCAAAGGTTTGATTCCGCGCAACAAGTGCCGCACACCACACCGCGTTCAGCACAAGATATATTGCAAGCCAAAGAAGTACCTGCACCGCCCAAAAGAGCATCGCAGGCACGGGGTGGTTTTGTTGTGTTTTTTAATTTCTGTATGTCGTGTCTAGTTTTTGCTGTCCTAGCTTTCGCCGCCGCTGCTTACTTTGGTCGCACAAGTTTTTATGCTGAAGGCAATTTAGAAAAGGCTAGAACGGTTGCAATTACTGAGGGCTCTGGTCTGTCCACGATTGCAAATAGGTTAGAATCTGCTGGTGTAATCGACAATAACCTATTGTTTAGATTAGGGGTGAGAGCAAGCAAAGCTGCTGGCGATCTTAAACCCGGTGAATATGCATTTAAGCCAAAAATGAGCATGTATGAGGTTATGGAAACCATTCGCTCTGGCAAAGGTGTTGTTTACAAAATCAGCATTCCTGAAGGTTTAACTTCGTATCAAATATATGAGCGTATTGCCAACAACGAGGTTTTACTGGGAGATATGCCTTTAGTGTTACCAGCAGAAGGCAGTTTGATGCCAGATACATATCCGTATCAGCGAGGTACAAAACGCACTGAAATTTTAGAATTAATGGCCCGTTCGCAAAAACGTTTTTTAACTGAAGTTTGGGAACGCCGAATTGATGGTTTGCCAGTTTCAACGCCGCAAGAACTTGTGACATTAGCTTCTATTGTTGAAAAAGAAACAGGCAAAGCAGATGAGCGTCCTCATGTTGCATCTGTTTTTATTAATCGCCTTCGAAAGGGGATGAAATTACAATCAGACCCGACAATTATTTATGGAATTTTTGCTGGCAAAGGCAAACCAAAAGATCGTCCGATTTACAAATCGGATATCAAAAAACCAACGCCGTATAATACCTATACAATTGATGCTTTACCGCCAGGGCCAATTTCAAACCCAGGTCGCGCCGCTCTTGAAGCCGTTGCAAACCCATCACGCACACAAGATCTATTCTTTGTTGCAAATGGCGGAGGCGGTCATGTTTTTGCTAAAACTTTGAAAGAGCATAACGCAAATGTAAAACGCTGGCGTGACATTGAAAAGAATCGCGCCAAGTAATAAACCTTAGTAGTGTGAACTTATTGGTGATTCTATTGTTTAAATGTTGCGTTAGGAAATGCAGTATTTAACCAGCCAGACAACCAAATTAAATTGCATTTAAGAAGCAAATATTTACCACAGAAAAAGGTTAATCAATGACATTGCAAAGTATGACAGGCTTTAGCCGTGTAGACGGTTCGCAAGGTAACTTTAGTTGGTCTTGGGAATTGAAATCTGTAAATGGTAAAGGTTTAGATGTTAGATGGCGTTTGCCATTTGGCTATGACTTTTTAGAGCCTGAGTTGAAATCACTTGTTGCCAAGCAATTAACCCGTGGAAATTTGCAAATAAATTTAGCGCTTGATGCTCAATCAGTAGAAAAGCTACCCGTCATTAATGAGGCAGTTTTAGATGCTGTTGTTAAAATGGCAGAAATTGTAAGCGCAAGAACAAATGTCTCTGCGCCAAGTATTGGTGACTTATTAGCCGTAAAAGGTGTTGTAGAATACAGTACAGTTACCTCTTTAGAAGATGAGCAGACAGCAATTCACAATCAAGCATTATTAGTTTCATTTCAAGAGGCCGTTACAGGACTTGCCAATGCTAGGCTTTCAGAAGGTGCTGCTATCGAAGCGGTATTGTTGGATCAAGTAGCACAAATTGAAAAACTAAAATTGCAAATAGAAGCTGACCCATCTCGTTCGGCTGAGGCAATTAAAAAATCGTTGTCAGAAAAAATATCTGCGCTCTTAAACGATGGCGCCAGTCTTGATGAGCAACGTTTGTATCAAGAAGCGGCAATTTTAGCGACCAAAGCAGATTTACAAGAGGAATTAGATCGCTTAGCGGCCCACTGTGTTGCCGCAAGAAAACTTCTTGGAAGTGAGGGGGCAGTTGGCAGGAAATTGGATTTTCTTGCCCAAGAATTTAACCGTGAATGTAACACGGTATGTTCTAAAGCAAATTCGACACCGGTTACTCAATCAGGCCTTCAAATGAAAGTTGTGATAGATCAGTTTCGTGAACAAATACAAAATATCCAATAATTTAAAAGTAAACACAAACCAAAAATAACATGATGCTAAACATTGGAATTAAGGGACGCAATTATGAGTGAAGGACAAGATTTAAATATCGAACGCAGAGGCGTAATGTTGGTTCTGTCTTCGCCATCTGGTGCAGGAAAATCTACAATTGCCCGCAACCTTCTTGAAGAGTTTTCTGATCTTGAGATATCTGTTTCTGTTACAACACGTGAAAAACGCGGTTCAGAAATTGATGGAAAACATTATCATTTCATCACTAAAAAAGAGTTTGTGCGCATGCAGGAATCAGATGCTTTATTAGAATCTGCTGAGGTGCACAGTAACTTTTACGCAACGCCACGTGATCCAGCAGAAAATGCGATGCGCGAAGGCCGCGACATGCTGTTTGACATCGACTGGCAGGGCGGCCAGCAATTAATGGAAAAAGCCGCAGCTGATGTTGTGAGTATTTTCATTTTACCGCCTTCTATGATTGAATTAAAAAGCCGCTTAATTAGACGTGCAGAAGACAGTGAAGAAGTAATTGCAAAACGTTTGGAAAATGCGAAAGAAGAAATTTCGCATTGGGGCGATTATGATTATGTTGTGATTAATGAAAATCTTGATGAAGCGTTTCATCAAGTGAAATCTATTTTAGTCGCAGAACGCCTTCGCCGAGATCGCCGACACGGACTGTATGATTTCGCTCAAACTTTAATTGGCTAAAATCTATTTGTTAATTTGGTGATTAGATTTCGCGCGCTAATGCAACGAACTCTTCAACGTTTAATTCTTCAGCACGCTTTGTTTCTTCAATGCCAGCTTTTTTTAGCAAGGCAGCACCGCCCAATGGTTTGAGTGACGAGCGCAACATTTTACGCCGTTGACCAAATGCGGCTTGCGTTACGCGTTCAAGTTTATTGACATCACACTCAAGTGGTTTTTCTCTAGGGATCAATGTAACAATTGCAGAAGTAACTTTTGGTGGCGGATAAAACGCCTGAGGCCCAACCTCAAATGCAATATTAGTCTCACAGCGCCACTGGCATATAATAGACAATCTACCATAGGACTTGCTTCTTGGTTTTGCGCAAATACGCTCAGCAACTTCTTTTTGAAACATCAATGTTAAAGATTCAAAATAAGGCGGCCATTCCTCGTTTAATACCCAACCTATTAGCAAAGGCGTCGCAACATTATAGGGTAGGTTTGCAATAATTTTTGCAGGACGCTGAAGCATTTTCTTATAATCTACTTTTAAAGCATCGCCTTCAATTACGTCTAATTTATTTGGATAATGCTCAGAAATTTCAGCAAGCACAGGAAGACAGCGCGGATCGCGCTCAACTGCAATTACTCTACTTGCACCATTTGCTAAAATTGCGCGGGTAAGACCGCCAGGTCCAGGTCCAATTTCAATAACATCATAACCCTCTAAATTGCCAGCCTGTCTAGCAATGCGCGAAGTAAGGTTTAGGTCGAACAAAAAGTTTTGGCCAAGGGCCTTTTTCGCCATCAATTCATGGCGTTCAACGACTTCACGAAGTGGGGGTAGGGTATCTATTTGCCCGCTCATTGTGCAGTACCTTTTGTATTTTGAGTTGTATGTTGAACCATATTTTGTGCAAGTTTTATTGCTGCCATCATGCTGTTAGGCTTAGCAATGCCTTTTCCAGCAATATCATAGGCGGTACCGTGATCTGGCGATGTGCGAATGAAAGGCAATCCTAGTGTTACATTAACGCTGTCATCAAACGCTAAGGTTTTTGCAGGTATTAAGGCTTGGTCATGATACATGCAAAGCACAACATCGTAATTTTCTCTGGCTCTTGCATGAAACAGTGTATCTGCTGGCAAAGGTCCAAATGCATTTATGCCTTTGGCTTTTAATGCTTCTACAGCAGGGGCGACAATATTAATGTCTTCCATTCCCATACTGCCGTTTTCGCCAGCATGTGGGTTTAGGCCAGCAACTGCAATACGCGGTGCGTTAATGCCAAATTTATTTTTAAGATCATGGTGTGCAATTTCGCCAGTTTTGATAATAAGATCGCTGGTTAATTGCTCGGAAATTTCGTTTACAGCAATATGAATGGTTACAGGAATTGTACGCAGATCTGGCCCTGCCAGCATCATCACGGGGTGATGTTTATTGCCTGTTATTTTATTCGCTAAATCAGCTAAAAATTCTGTATGACCTGGATGTTTAAAACCACTGTCATAAAGGGCTTTTTTATTGATTGGTGCCGTTACAATGCCACTGGTTTTGTTTTCCATTGTCATTTTAACCGCGGTCGAAATTGCTTCGCACACCAATTTACCATCGCTGATTGTCGGTTTGCCAAAGTCACCAGTGATGCTGCCAGACAAGGGGAGTACTGGCAGTGCAGTGTCGAAGTCTTGCAGGGAATTTTCAACTGTTGAAGTTTTTATATTAACATCCATTTGCATAGCGTTAGCACGTTGTTGAATAAAATCAGGGTCACCCAAAACAATAAAAGGCGCTAAATTATTTTGCTCACGTTCTTGCCAGCATTTTAAAATCAGCTCTGGGCCAATGCCAGCAGGTTCGCCAATTGTTATCGCTAATGGCGGCGTCAAAAAATTATTGTGTCTTTTGGTCAACTGTTTTTGGGTCAACTCGATCCTCTCAACAAACCTAAAAAGGTAAGTTAGCGATAAATGATGGTCGCTTCAGATTTTAGCTTGGCTAAAAATGCTTCTCCAAGAGCATCACCTTTTTTGTTGAAATCTTTAAATTCTTTAGCTTGAGACAAGACATGAGCAACATTATCATCAGAAGTTACAGTCTTATTACACACAGCTAAAAACTCAACGCCTTTAGGCGTTTCTATAATGCCAGTGGTTCTGCCAAGTGGCGTTGCAATCACGGCTTTAGACCATTCATCTGGCAATTGAGGCTCGAGCACTCTAGGCAATGCCCTAACAGTAACATCGCGTTGTCCAGCCGCCATTCTTTGTGTAGCACTACAGGTTTTAAACTGTTGTCTAAAGGCTTCTGCTTCTGCTTTTCTGCGCTCTAAACTAGATTTGCGTTTTGAACTTGGAATTACAAAAATCACCTGCTGCAAAATGTATTCATTCGTCTCAGGTTTTTTTCCGCCACTTTTTCTAATGGCACTTAAAGACGTTTTTCTGTTTTTACTGCGAATATCATTTTGAAATTTTGCGCCAACCGTTCTGTTCCAACTTATTTGGCCACGAATAAATTCTTTAAAATGGTCTGCTGTAATGCCATTTTTATTTAGCACAGTTGCCAATTGGCTCGGTTTTAATTTATTGCCACCAGCAAAGCTTTTAAACGCTTCATTTACCTGCTTATCGCCGGCTCTTGTTTTAAGCCTCGTAGCTTCTTGCATTTTGATACGCTCATCAACAAGCTCTTTTAGAGCAAGTTTTTTGAGGTCGCCTTTTGTGCGGCGTAATTTTAAAAATGCTCTACGTTTTTTAAGGTCTTGATTGGTAATGATTTCGTTATTAACAATCGCACGAATGTTAGTACCTCTTTTCGAAACGGAGGCAGCGCGTGTTTTAACGTTTGAAGGCTCTGGTTTCACTCTAGATAAAAGTGGAGAGGTTGCCGGCTTAACACCTTCAACTGCTTTTGTAGGCGTGTTGCAGCTAGAAAGAAAAGCGACGCAACATATAGCAATTGAAGTAGCCAAGACATTTTTTATCTGTGTTAAATTTGCAATTTTATGCTTCATTCAATTCTGCCCATATTTTCACAATTATATTAACTTGAAATCTATATTCTAATTGTGATTTTTTGCAGGCCTCCCAAGCAATTAAATATCAATTGTGCAATTGTAATTAATTCAACAATGAACGTTTATGCTGTACAGAACCGATGGTTCGCAAGCCTAGAGAAAAATTAATTGACCTATCGTTGGCAGAGCCGTCATAGCGATTGTTATTCTCTGAATAAGCAACAGAGAATGATACACAACTGTCATCATATGAGATGCCAACAGATTGCGAAATCATTTCGCTGTTTTCAAGATCAAATGTTCCTGCACCAAATGCACGCCATTGATCGTTTAATTTAACACTGGCCGAACCACGCGCTTCATGGCGATCGTTTGCAAAACCATATTTTGGTTGCGCATCAATAAAGACATAAGAACCAGAAAGCGCAATTTTTGGGTCTACATAACGTGCCGTTAATTCCCCACGACGAAGGTTCGTGTTCTTCTCATCAAAACGTCCGCTAGCACCAAGGCTAAATCCAGTTTTGCTGTTTAGGTCAACAGAGGCAACATAATCAGATTTTTTTGTTTCTAATCCAGATTCGAGGCCCGCATTTACTAAATCACGTTCAGCGAAAGAGTTTTTGCCATCTATATGTATGGATTGACCTGCAACAACGTTGACGCTTGCACCATCTGCAAAGTTTGCAGAATATTGGAACCCAATATTGGCGCGTGTACCACCTTCAACGCGGTCAAAACCAGAATATTTGTCACGTTCAAATAAGTTAGTCGTATCAAACACAAAGCTTTGCGCGTCTTCATTTGGCATTTTGCCAATTTTGCTTTCGTCAGGTCTAACGATCAATTGAGCAATAGGCTCGAATATGTGAGACGCTGTGCCATTGGTGGCAATCATTGGATAACGAATTTCCAACATTGCCGCAGGCATTGTGCGGTAAATGCTTTTATTAGATGTTAGTGGATTGTTCGCAGGAATTTGAGTGTCCGTATCCAAAAGCATTGCATCACTGCGCGCGCTTAAAGAGGCTGTAACCAAAGCGCCGCCTTGCAATATTTTTGAAGCTTTCCAATCAATCTCAGCGCTGGCGCGTGTGTATTTGCCAGCAACACCATGATAGCGCTTGTCTGTCGTGCCAGTGAAGTTTGCAATATCTGCTTTGCCACGTTTTAGGCTAACAACATTCACATCTAATGAAACTTGACCACCAGCAATTGGTGTATCGGTTACAAGGTTATAATCAAAGCTTGGTAAAACCTTAGCTTGCTGGTCTTGTAATTTGTCATTACCAGGCGAATAAGTATCGCTAATTTGATTTAGTTTTTCATCTTGGATCAAGAACTGCTGTGCGCGTAAATCAAAATGATTTTTACCATTTAGGCCAGTAAGGTAAACTTCATTAGTTACTTCGCGAGACGAAAAGCCTTCAAGTGAATAAGTACGTGCAAAGTTTTCATCGCTTTGATGAAGTGCATTCCAGCCAAATTTCCAGCGGCGGTTTAAATCAAACTTACCGCTAGACATAATGGCATGACGCCCAGAATTAGCGCCGTCAATTGTGCCTACATCAAATTCGTTCAAGCCTTGTTGATCTATGCCAGCAAAACTCAATTTATATTGTCCAAGCTGGGTGCGATGGCGCCATTCTGCTTGACCCAAAAAGCCTTGATTGCTGTAATAGGTGCCTGACACAGTCGCATCGTAATTGGGTGCCATTGCCAAGAAATAGGATTGTTTTAGGTGGTAACCCAATTTGTCGTCAGAACCATATTCTGGAAACAAAAATCCAGATGAACGTTTAATAGACGGATCACCATGCGAAAATTTATTCAGATAAATAATAGGCTTGCCAAAAAGTTCAAAACTAGCGCCTTCATATTCAACGCGCCTTGTCTTGGTATTTACGATGACACGCTTGGCTCTAATTTGCCAAAAAGGTGGCTTTTCTGGGTGATCTTTACATGCTTCGCAAGCGGTATAAACACCATTGTGCAAAATTGCTATTTCACCATCGCGGCGCTCAGCGCTTTCTGCGGTAAACCTTGTATTATCTGCTGTTTCAATTCTAAGCGCTTTTACAAAGCCATCTTGAAAATCGTCGGTAATATCAATTTCGTCAGCAAATAGCTTGTTGCCATCAGGCTCAACTATCTCAACATTTCCTGTCGCAATTACACGGCCAGTCGAACGAGAATAGGTTACGCGATCTGCAATCAGCGTATAATTACCATAGGCAATCTGAACATTACCAACAGCGCTAACATTTTGGTTCGCATCATCATAAACAAGTTCGTCGGATTCCAGTAATAATTGTTCGTCGTTAGTCGTCTCTACTTCGCCAAACAATTCAGCACCAGAAATTTGCGCCAATGCCTGCGTCGGAATAGCAAAACTGCCGCCCACAACAATACTGGTCACAGAACTTAAAAGTGCGAGCGCAAACAAGCGTGACACTGATTTTTCGGAAGCTTTTTTATAAGCGTCTTTAACGTCACTCATAGCAACGTTTTTGTGGGGTAACTTTACAGCGTTTAAAGCGAAGTCAGGTGCGGAATGATTGTTGCCAACCCCACTCTGATTTTCAGCCCCAGAACGCATCAGTACTCTAAAAATAGGACGAACCATTAGCCGTCCTCCTGATGCAAAAGCATGCTCATTCCAAATAATATAGCAATGACAGAAGGTGCCCATGCCGCAACTAGCGGAGGTACAACCCCATTGCTCCCCAAAGAAGTTACAAGTCTTGTAAGTGCATAAAGCACGAAACCACTTGATATGCCACCCAAAATCATCCTTCCAGTCTGTCCAAAGCGAACAAATTTAAGCGACACAGTTGCGGCTATTATTACCATGGCAATTAGGAAAAAGGGAAGGGCTAAAAGGCTTTGAAACTGCACAAGATAGGGAAGATGGTTAAGACCAGAGGAAGCGACCTTTTTTGCGGTGTCTTGCAAGTTCCAAAAACTAACTGAATCCGGGTTGGCAACCGAACCTAGTAAATAATGAGTGCTCACATTGGTAGGCAAAATCATTGTTGCTTGGGCGGTTATTTTCTGGTCGCTATCTGTGATGGTAACATCGCTTAAAAGCCAGCTATTGCCTTGATGCACAGCACTTTTAGCTGATATTTGAGCGTAAATAAGGTCGTTTTCGTCAAAACGAAGGATTTTAATGCCATCTAAAAGAACGCCGCCGTCACGCGCCAATTCTGCATTGATAACAGAACTGCCATTTTCGTCTTTTTGACGAAGCCAAAATCCAGTCTTCGAAGTCGCATTTGTGCGTGCTTTACCTTTAATATGCACAGCGCGCATATCCAAACTACTCTCATAGAGATTTATTGCCAAAGGATTGTACAGCGTTGACGCTAGTATACCAATAATCAGCGCAGTGCCTGCAATGGGCAATAAAAATTGCCATGCCGAAATGCCAGCCGCGCGTGCAACCACCAATTCTAACTTAGAATTTAGCTGTGAAAGTGTTCCCATAGCGGCAAAAAGACAAGCAAATGGAAAGGCTTTGTCAATGTAAAATGGCGCCGTATAAAGCGAGATCAAAAAGATTTGTCCCATAGAGACGCCCGATTCGTTCTTTACCTTGCGCAACGTTTCAATAAAATCGACTGTCACGATTAAAAACAGCAATAATAGCATCATGGCAATTAGCTGTTTTAAGAAGCGCCAAGAGATATAGAAAAATAGCGTTTTGCCAATCATATCTGCGTCCAAATTGCGGATGGATGAAAATTCATTAAAATAGTGCTTCTCGTTAAGTTATGCATTCATATAATCGCAACGTTCTTTTCGTATTCGCTGAATAAGCCGCGTTTTGAAAACAAGGTTACTAATTTCTAAACTATTAAACTATGAAATGGCTAAAATTGGACGAAAAAACTCGGTTAACAACAAGTTAACTGTCATTTTGTGTGGTTTATTATAAGTGTTGCCATTAGGTCACTTGATAATTCCTGATAGCACCTTATCCCTAGGTGCAATAAAGTGCTAAAAGTAGAATCTGTTAAACTATCAACTCAAATCATTCTGCTCACAACCTTTCAAATTCTGCCTAAGGAGAATTCATGTCTAAATTGCCCTCAATATCATTTGCCAAAACAGATGCCCTTAACTCAGGTGCTGTTGTTGCATTGGTTTCAGCCAAAGGTAAGCTTTCAAAAGCAGCGCAGGCGTTTGACAAAGATGGTCAAATTTCAAGAGCAATTAAAGTGCAAGGTTTTACTGGCAAACATGGCAGCGTTGTTGAGGTAATTGCACCCAATGCAAAAATTGACCGTTTGGTTGTTGTTGGCATTGGCAATGTTGATAAAAATACAGAAGCTGATTGGCTTAAAATTGGTGGTAAAATTTACGCGTCTACGGGCAAGTCAAAATCTGTTACAATTCTTACAGACCTTGGCGGCAAGAAAGAAACAAGTATTGATGCAGAAGCACTAGCAATAATGGCAACTGGCACAAAGCTACGCGCCTATAATTTTGTCGCGCATAAAACTCAAAATGTTTCAAAAGCACCCGCACGTAAAATCAAATTTATCTCAAGCATTGATAGCGCGGCTAAAAAATCATGGAAACGCTTTAACGGTGTCAGCGATGGTGTGTTGCTTGCGCGTGATCTTGTAAATGAACCAGCAAACTTTTTGGGCCCAGTTGAATTTGCGGCAAAAGCAAAAGCACTAACCAAGCTTGGCTGTAAGGTTGAAATACTAGATGAGAAGAAATTAGCGTCCCTAAAAATGGGCGCACTCCTAAGTGTCAACGCTGGCTCGGCACGCCCAGCCCGTGTTGCAGTGATGGTATGGAATGGCGGCAATGCCAAAGAAGCACCTGTTGCTTTTGTTGGGAAAGGCGTTGTGTTTGACACAGGCGGCATCTCTATTAAACCATCAGGCGGCATGGAAGATATGAAGGGCGATATGGGCGGCGCGGCGGCGGTTATTGGCACCATGCATGCACTTGCAGCACGTGGCGCTAAAGTAAATGCAGTAGGCATTATTGGCCTTGTTGAAAACATGCCAGATGCAAAAGCAACACGCCCGGGCGATGTGGTTACATCTATGTCTGGACAAACGATTGAAGTGATTAATACCGATGCAGAAGGTCGTTTAGTTCTGGCAGATTTGCTTTGGTATTGCGAAGGTCGTTTTAAGCCAAAATTCATGGTCGATCTTGCAACGCTGACAGGTGCTGTATTAGTGGCACTTGGTAAAACCCATGCAGGCCTATTCTCAAATGATGACAAGCTTTCTAAACAGTTAGAACAAGCTGGCAATGACACAAACGAATTATTGTGGCGTTTTCCATTGCACGCAGATTACGACAAATTGATTGATACTAAAAATGCGGATGTTAAAAACACAGGTGGCAGATTAGCAGGTTCAATTACCGCTGCTCAATTTTTACAACGTTTTGTTCGTGATTGCCCTTGGGCGCACTTAGATGTGGCCGGTACGGCAATGGCGTCCCCTGCAAATGAGTATAACAGATCATGGGGGTCTGGCTTTGGTGTACGCTTACTAGACCGCTTAGTTGCTAATGAATATGAACAATAAAATCAAATAATTAACTGGTATATATGATTCAATGACTGAAGTTTTATTCTATCATTTAACAGAAAAAACACTGGCTGATATTTTGCCTGGACTTTTAGAAAAGTGCGAGCAAAAGGGGTGGCGTTGCGTTGTGCAAGTTGGCAATCAAACTGCATTAGATGTGCTGGACATGGTGTTGTGGAAGCAAAAGCCTGATAGTTTTTTGCCCCATTCAAAGGTAGACGATGAGAATTCAAAGGATCAACCAATTTGGTTGACCCTTGGAACCAAAAATCCAAATGGCGCGCAAATTCGCTTTATGGTCGATGGTGCAACGCCTCCCGATTTGAGCGATTACGAACGCGGCGTTTACATATTTGATGGGCATAATGAGGCGGCTTTAGAGCATGCTAGGGGGCGTTGGAAAGTTGAAAAATCAGCCGGCCATGCTGTTACGTATTGGCAGCAAAATGGTAATGGCGGCTGGGAAAAGAAAGCCTAATTTATTTTAAGTAATTATTGATGCGTAGGGGGTTTTAGACATGCGTTTTTTAGGAATAATTTTGGCTGTAGCAGGCTTTGCTATTGCATTCATTTATCCATCATATCAGGTGGCACATACGGGTGAAGAAGTTGCCAAATTTCGTGTTTTTGACCGAGAAACAGGACATTGGAAAACAGGCTGGAAATCTCATAAAGTTAGATTAACAAGCGACATGGCCCCTTTGCGAATTCGAATATCTGGCAAAGGCTTAGCGGGCGCTAATTGGACTGGTAGTTTTCTGAATTTCAATGTTGAGATAAAGGGGGCTGATGGAATAGTTTTTTCTGATCGATTAGACATTAATATTGAAGATTCAAATCTAATCGGCGAAAGCCGAGACAGTAAAAGGGCGATCCCAGAAAACCTGTTCAGAGTGTCTCAAGACTTCGGTATTGTAGACAATGGCACTTACACTGTGAGTGTTAAACCTGTTGAAGAATTTGACACATCAATTGCCTATATGGATGTTTATGTCGTTGCTAACGTAGAAGAGCCAGCAACGCAATTTCAGCCCTTAGGCTATGCAGCACTTGGACTTGGCGTAGTGTTATTTGTGCTAGGACGCAGCCGCAAAAGACGTAAAAAAAGTAAAAACCGCGTTGCTAAAAAACAGGCATCCAATCATAAAACCAAAAACAAACCAGAACAAAAATGGGGCAGACAAGCCAAAGACGATTAGGTTAAATACGATAATTTGGCACAGGTCTAAAGTTTGACAGAGGTTAAGCTTTTTCCAGTTTTGAACTAAGCTTCAACCATTCTTCTTCTACTTGATTTAAACGACGTTCAAACTCTGCCTTTTTCTTTGCTAAATCACTAATACGATTAAACTCTTGGCGCGAAGAGGCTTCTGCCAATAGTGTATCTAATTTACCAATTGCTTGATTGGCCTTTTTCATAATGCCATCAAGTTGTTTAATGCGCTTTTGTGCTTCGTTGCGATTAAAAGCCGCTGCTTGTGGCTGCTTAGCTTTACCATCAGATTTTGCAGCTGCTTTTGCAGCTTTTTCTGCCAACTTGCGTTCGCGCTTAGCGCTTACAGCTTTTTCGGGACCTTTGAGAATTAGTTTTTTATAATCCTCCATATCACCATCATACGGGGTAACATTGCCCTTATCGACAAGCCATAAACGTTCCGCACTTGATTCAACCAAATGGCGATCGTGCGAGATCAAAATTACCGCACCACGATAATCATTAATAGCCATAACCAATGCTCGGCGACTATCAATGTCCAAGTGGTTGGTCGGCTCATCGAGAATTAGTAGATGAGGGGCATGAAAAGTTATAAGGCCAAGCAACAGCCGTGCGCGTTCTCCGCCCGACAGTTCTCTTGCCTTTGTATCCATTTTATCGGCGCTAAGACCCATTCTAGCAACGCGGCCACGAACCTTGCCTTCTGGTTCTCCTGGCATGAGTGCACGCACATGCTCATAGCATGTGTTTTCTGGAATAAGATCATCAATTTGGTGTTGTGCAAAAATAGCAATTTTCAACTTTTCAGCGCGCGTTACATGCCCAACCGCATATTCAAGACGATCTGCAATTAGTTTTGCAAAAGTAGACTTACCATTACCATTGGCGCCCAATAGCGCAATTCTATCATCGGCATCAATTCTAAGGTTTAACCCTTTTAGAATTAATGGCCCGTTATCATAGCCAACACCAACATTTTCCATGTTGATAATAGGCGATGCGATTTCTCTTTTAGGGCTTGGAAAAACCAAAGGTGCAACGCTCTCATCAATTGCAACGTTAATGACTTGCATTTTTTCAAGCGCTTTAATCCGGCTTTGGGCTTGTCGCGCTTTTGAGGCTTTTGCTTTAAAACGATCGACAAAGGCTTGCATGTGCTTGCGCTTAGCATCTTGTTTTTCAGCTTGCTTAGTTTGCAACATTAAGCGTTCAGCGCGTGTGCGCTCAAACGTGTCATAGCCCCCTTTATAGGGCGTAAGGTTTTTATGCTCTAAATGCACAATCATATTACAGGCTTTGTTTAATAGGTCACGATCGTGGCTGATTAGCAAAACTGTATGCTTATATTTGGCGACATAATTCTCTAGCCAAACAGTTCCTTCAAGATCCAAATAGTTGGTAGGCTCATCGAGTAACAGCAAGTCAGGTTCAGCGAAAAGTACAGCCGCAAGGGCCACGCGCATGCGCCAACCACCCGAAAATGAACCACATGGTCGTTTTTGTGCTTCTGCATCAAAACCAAGACCGTTCAAAATAGAACCTGCACGCGATTCTGCCGAATGTGCATCAATGTCGTTTAGACGCTCGTGTATCAGGCCAATGCGGTTTGGATCTGTCGCTGTTTCAGCTTCCTTCATCAAGCTTGTACGCTCAACATCCGCCTCTAGCACAACTTCCAACAAAGATTGGTCTGTTCCAGGTGCTTCTTGCGCTACCTGACCAATCTTAATATTCTTGCGAAGTTCAATATCACCAGACTCAGGGTGAAGATCACCCGTTATCATTTTAAAGAGCGTGGTTTTGCCTGTGCCATTGCGGCCAACAAGGCCAGCTTTAACGCCGTCATCAATGTTTACGCTGGCTTTATCAAAAAGCGTACGGCCCATCATGCGGAAAGTAAGATCATTAATCGTTATCATGGGGTTGGCTATGGCTTAGCGCGTGACTAAACGCAAGCATAAAGCACATTATGCGACCATATTTTACAGCTTTATTTCACTGCATTGTTGCTCAGATTTGTCACATTCATAGAACTGACTAAATTGTGTGTATTAAAGTCAGTTAGTTATTTTCATATTTTTAAAAAATGCTAATTCTTATTTCAATAATGAGAGAATAGGGCACGAATAATGACCATCAAATTGTATGACCTAGTTGGCGAAGACAAAAGCAAACCATTTTCACCTCATTGCTGGAAAGTGAAAATGGCTATAGCCCACAAGGGACTAGAGTTTGAAAGCGTGCCAACGAGTTTTGTTGATATTGATAAAATGGAAAATGGTGGCTTTTCAACTGTGCCATTAATCCGTCATGGCAAAAATTTGGTGCATGAATCATTTGAAATCGCTCTCTATTTGCGCAATTCATATCCAGATGTTGGTGATAGGTTGTTTCATGGCGAGGGTGGCATTGCGCTTAGTCGCTTTGTTGAAAGCTGGACCTTAACACAGCTTCACACATGGATAGCGGGTTGGGCAATACTCGACATTCACAACATGCTGGATGATGAGAATAAAGTCTATTTCCGCGAAAGTAGAGAAAAGCGAGCGGGCAAAACCTTAGAAGAGTTTGTTTCAAATAGAGAAGATAGCATTCCAGAACTTGTTAAAATCTTGAATGCCATGAATTTAATGCTCAAAAAGCAACCCTTTATCGGTGGTAGATATCCACGATATGCAGACTATATCGTGTTTGGCGCGTTTCAGTGGTTGCGTGTTGTTTCAGGTCTGCACATGATTCCAAAGGGTACGCGAATGCTTGAATGGTTAGAGCGTATGTTAGATTTACACGACGGTTTGGGCAGAAGCGTGCCACAGGCTAATACTTAAATATAAAGCGCGTGGCATTTTAAACGCTTGGCTTTCTTATCAATGGCGGTTATACAGCCGCCAATTCAATTCCCTTATAATCTACGTATAACAAAGCGTATAACAAAATAGGTGTCATCATGGCTATCGAACGTACATTCTCAATGATTAAACCAGACGCAACAAAGCGTAATCTTACTGGTGCAATTACAGCTAAACTAGAAGAGGCTGGCCTTCGTGTTGTTGCTTCTAAGCGCGTCCACATGAGCCTTGCTCAAGCACAAGCATTTTATGCAGTTCACTCAGAGCGTCCATTTTTTGGTGAACTAACAGAATTCATGTCTTCTGCTCCAACAATCGTACAAGTTTTAGAAGGCGAAAATGCTGTTCTTAAAAACCGCGAAATAATGGGCGCAACAAACCCAGCCGATGCTGATGCAGGTACAATTCGTAAGGAATTCGCGATCTCTCTTGGCGAAAATTCAGTACACGGGTCAGACGCTGCTGATACTGCCGCTGAAGAAATCGCATTCTGGTTTGCTGGCAACGAAGTTGTTGGCTAATCCAATTCGCTTTATTAGCGTATGAATTTTAAAACCGAGGTTTTGACCTCGGTTTTTTTGTGTCTAAAATTTAGTTGGCTATTTGAACATGCTTTGCCATAATTTACGCAAAGGATTATGGTCTTTGCTTTTAGAGATTTAATTTTGAAAATGTATTCATATGAAAAAGAAATATCGCAATCGTATTTTATTTGGGTGCATCATCTTGGCTGGCATCGGTGCTGTTCAATTCGAAAAGCACAGGGCGCAATTAAAGCGTTTAGCAGAGCGCGGATTTAATTATACGGCAGAAGAATTATTGCCATTGGACGATTCAATTTTCTATAAAAATTCACTTGGCAAAAAATTATCAGATATAAAATGGAAACGCGGTGGCGAAGTTTTCATACGAATTTTTAAAGAAAATGACACGTTAGAATTATACGGAAAACACAAAAGCGCTTATGATGAAAAAGCAAAATGGGTCTTGTTAAAAACCTATAATATCTGTCGCTGGTCAGGTAAGCTTGGACCCAAATTTTATGAAGGGGATAAACAAGCACCAGAAGGGTTTTATAACGTAAGCGCAAAGCAACTTAACCCCAATAGCCGGCACCATTTATCGTTCAATTTAGGGTTTCCAAATCAGGTAGAGCGCGCTCAAGGTAAGACTGGTACTTTCCTAATGGTGCATGGTGGATGCTCTTCCATTGGTTGTTATGCGATTACCGATGCGGCAGTTGATGAGGTCTATAATGTTGTTGAGGCCGCACTTGCCAATGGTCAAAAACAAGTGGCGGTACATGCCTTTCCATTTCATCTAACAAACGAAAAATTAGCAAAACATAAAACCCATAATGCTTATACATTTTGGCAGTCTTTAAAAAAGGGATATGATACGTTTGAAAAACAACGTAATGTGCCAAATGTCTATGCTTGCAACAAGCAATATGGGTATGACAATTCTTTAGGTGGAAAACCATTAGGCTGTTCACCGTTAAAGGCTTGGTGATCTAATTAGTAAGATAAAAATAGATGAGTTCTAACTTTTAACAAAAGACTCAAGATTTCAGGTGTTGATTATACGGCCTTGAAAAGATTCAATGTTTCCACTTATCAAGCGCAGTGTTGTCTGCGTCTTTTGCATCAACCCATTTGCCTGAAACGCCATCTTTAAAATGTTCTTTTTTCCAAAAGGGCGCACTGGTTTTTAAAAAATCCATCACATAGTTAGCGCCATCAAAAGCAGCCTGCCTATGGGGGGCACTGGCAATTACTAACACTATATTTTCACCTGTTTTTATTTTTCCAAAACGGTGAATTGCAGTAATCCCAAACAGTGAAAACTTATGGATCGCGTCGCTAGAAATATTTTTGATTTGGCGCTCTGCCATGCCTGGATAATGTTCAATTTCTAATGCGCTTAACGAATCGCTTTCGTCGCGGCAAAGGCCAACAAAGCTCACAATCGCACCAATGTTTTTATTGTGATATTTTAGTTTGTCAATCTCAATATTAAGATCAAAATCGTCAGTCTGAATTTTAACATTTATTTTAACGTGGGGTGAAACCGTCATTTTCTAGCCACCTGTCATAGGTGGAAAAAATGCAATTTCTTTTGCTTGTGTAATGTCCAAAGTCATATCATCAACATGCTCTTGATCGATAGCAATACGAACAACATTTTTATGTTCAAACACAGCTTTAAATTCATCGCCGCGTGTATTCATCCACGATGTTAAATCACCAAGTGAAATTACATTTTCAGGCAATGAAATTTCTTCGTCGCTCATATCTAAGCGCTCACGAATCCATGAGAAATATACGAGTTTCATTTGTTGCTCACTTACTTATTTTTCGACCAGTCTACTAAGGTCAATTTGCTATAATGTGCTTTAAACCGACTCTAAAATAATCATAGCCAGTTATAAGTGTTATTACAGCCGCAATCCATAAAAGAACGATGCCTGTCTCAGTTATATAGGGCAGTATCTTATCACCAGCAGGGCCAGCCAGCAAAAATGCGATTGCTGTCATTTGCACTGCGGTTTTCCATTTTGCCAACAACGTTACAGGTACACTCACTTTAAGTTCTGCTAAATATTCACGCAACCCAGAAACCAATATCTCGCGGCATAATATAATAATTGCAGCCCACAAAGTCCAACCTGCAATGATACCATCTGTGTCTGCGGCCAATAATAATAGACAAACAGAAACAAGTAATTTGTCAGCAATTGGATCAAGCATTCGCCCAATGTTCGAAGTTTGGTTCAATGCTCTAGCTAAATAGCCATCAAAAAAATCTGTAATGCTAGCAACGGCAAAAATTGCTAATGCTGTCCATCTTGCCAAATCAGATGATTGCAATTTGCCTTCCATATAAAAGCACAACACGATAAGGGGCACAGCTAATATGCGCCCATAGGTTAGTAAATTTGGAAGCGAGTTCCAACTGGCTTGTTTTGTAGTTTTTTGCATTTTCGCCCAACTGTCCACGCATCAATTTTCACAGATTAACTTTCGTTGATGTCAGTATCGCACATATTTGTGCCTGCCGCTAGTTTTCGTGAAAATGATCGTAAATTATCTGTGCCATTTCATTCGAAATGCCATCCACTGGAAGAAGATCTGATAATGCGGCACCTGCCACAGATTTTGCGCTGCCAAAATGATGCAGCAAGGCCCGTTTTCTTGCAGGTCCTATACCAGCAATCTCATCCAACGGGTTTTGCACCATTTCTTTTTTGCGTCTGGCTCGGTGAGAACCATTCGCAAACCTATGGGCCTCGTCTCGCAAGCGTTGCACAAAATACAAAACAGGGTCTCGTTCTGGCAACATGAAGGATTGCTTACCAGGGATAAAGAACTTTTCATGGCCCGCATCTCTGTCTGGCCCTTTTGCAATGCCAACGATAGGCACAAGGTCAACAATACCAAGCCCCTCTAAGACGCCTTTAACGGCATTCAGCTGACCAAGCCCCCCATCAATTAACAATAAATCAGGCC
Organism: Hyphomicrobiales bacterium; assembly: GCA_002400845.2. Classification (GTDB taxonomy): domain Bacteria; phylum Pseudomonadota; class Alphaproteobacteria; order Rhizobiales; family Rhizobiaceae; genus Salaquimonas. The sequence goes on along the minus strand of NVRK02000013.1, from coordinate 15,407 downwards.
AAGGTGCTATGTTAGCATTTGAAACATCTTGGGTATCACTAACGCCATCTGCTTCTCCGCTCTCATTTGGAAGTTCACGCAATCCAGCTTCTTTTATCAATCTCGAAAATCTGCGCTGCATCACCTCGCGCATCATTCCGTAATCATCCCCTGGCACAAGGTCTTTGCTTTTAATGTTGAACTTGCGATATTGATTTTTAGCAAACCCCTCAGGCCCACTAACAATCATACCGCCAACTGCATTGGTACCTTGAATGTGTGCGTTATCGTAAACTTCAATACGCTGTGGTGGTGCTTTAAGGTCAAACGCTTCTGCAAGCCCTTCTAGCAATTTGGTCTGGGTAGAAGTCTCTGCTAATTTGCGTTCAAGTGCTTCACGCGCATTAAGGGATGCGTGTTTTATGAGATCATATTTTTCGCCTCGTTGTGGCGCATTTACATTAATTTTATGACCAGCATGTTGGCTTAAGGCTTCGCTTAATAGCGCTTCATCTTCAATTTTGTGAGAGGTAAGAACCAATTTCGGGCAGGGCTTATTATCATAAAATTGAGCGAGAAAGGAGCTTAAAACTTCCTGTGGTGAATAGCCCTTATCAGCTATAGGAAAGAAGGAGCGATTGCCCCAGTTTTGTCCCGTTCGGAAAAAGAAAACTTGAACGCAGTTCATGCCGCCTTTTTGCTCAATGGCAAAAACATCTGCTTCGTCTACCCCTTTGGGATTAATGCCCTGATGACTTTGGACCATAGAAAGCGCAGATAAGCGGTCGCGATATATAGCGGCGCGTTCAAAATCCATATCGTTTGATGCGGTTTGCATTTGTGCAGATAAAGAGGTTTGCAGGGCAGTAGATTTACCTGATAAAAACTCTTTGGAATCTCGCACTAAATCGGCATAATCATCGAGCGATATTTCGCCAGTACAAGGCGCTGAACATCGCTTTATTTGATACAGCAAGCAGGGCCGTGTTCTGCTTTCATAAACACTATCTGAACAAGTGCGAATTAAAAAAGCCCGTTGCATAGCATTAAGCGTTCTTGTCACAGACCCTGCAGAAGCAAAGGGGCCAAAATAATCGCGGGTTTTTAATCTTGCACCACGGTGTTTATAAACAGCAGGCGCATCGTGTTCATCTGTCACTACGATATATGGAAAACTCTTATCGTCGCGCAGTAAAATATTGTATTTTGGTCGCAAGCGTTTAATCAAATTGGCTTCTAATAACAGCGCCTCAGATTCTGTACGTGTACGCACAAATTCCATATTCACAGTTTCTAAAATCATCTTCGCAATACGGTTGGTGTGGCCACCCATTTTTGCGTAAGATGCAACGCGCTTTTTTAATGATTTAGCTTTACCAACATAAAGCACATCACCCTTTGTATTAAACATGCGATAAACACCGGGCGAATTTGGTAGGTGTTTTACAAAGTCTGAGATGAGCGCAATACCAACCAACCCAGATTCTGCTGGACTGGTGCCCGATGCATCTGGGACTGAAAAATCTTCCCACGAAATTTTCTTTTTCGTGGTCATTTTTAAATCAGGTTTTTTGGTGTCAGGTTCACTCATATTATTCTTTGATACCAATAATATCTGGTGTTTCCCATGCTAAGTGTTGTCCACCATCAAGCGCAATCATTTGGCCTGTTATGCTGGGGCTATTAAATAGATATAATATTGTACTGCCAAATTCTGTCAGTTCGGGGCCTTTTTTTAATAAAAGTCCATCGACCTGCTTTTTAAAATCAGCATCAGATTGACGCTCATTTGCAAGTGTTGGTCCAGGTGCTATTGCATTAACCCGAATATTGGGGGCAAGGCCTTGCGCTAAGGTTTGAGTGGCAGCCCATAAAGCAGATTTTGATAAAGTATAAGAATAAAATTGCGGCGTTAATTTCCAAACGCGCTGGTCAATTAAATTAACGATGAGCCCCTTAGATAAATCATCTTGTTTTGCCATTTCGCCAGCAAGTACAGAAGGGGCTTTAACATGTATGTTAAAATGCCTATCCCATAAATCATCGTCTAAATCTGTGACTTTATCATCTTCAAATACAGATGCATTATTGACCAACAGGTCGATTGTGCCCATTTTATTTTGTACGTCTTTAAACAATTTACGTGTTGATTTTGTATTTGATAAATCAGCGGCAAAGGCATGTGCCTTTACGCCTAATGCGCGTAATTGCTCGCACAATGCATCGGCTTCATCGTCAGAGGTGAAATGATGTACCGCAATATCACAACCTGATTCAGCCAAGCTTATTGCAATTGCAAAGCCAATGCGCCGCGATGCGCCTGTGACCAAAGCAAGATTTGGTGTGTTTTTTTTATTCTGCGAAATAGACAGGATGCTTCTCCATTGGTTCAGAAAAGCATTATCCTGCAAATTGTATCGTAATGTAAATGGCATAAAGTCCTGTCAGAACAAAACCGACAAGTTTTCCAAGTTTTACCTTCCAATGCGCAAGGCCAGCAAGCAATAAGGCGCAGGCTAACATAATCCAAATATCAACACGTAAAATCGAGGCATCAACCTCCATTGGCTGAACCAGTGCGGTAATGCCCATGATCGAACCGATGTTGAATATATTAGAGCCAACCACATTGCCAACCGCAAGTGATGTATTGCCGCGCAATGTTGCAACAATGGCAGTGGCAAGTTCTGGAAGAGATGTACCAAGGGCAACAACGGTTAAGCCAATAACCGCATCAGATATGCCCCAGTCTTGTGCAATGCTTCTTGCGCCAGTTACAGTTAGTTCCGCGCCAAGCGGTAACAACACAATACCTATCGCCAGTAAAGCGCCGATCACTAAATTGGAAGTTGGAACAGTACTAACTTCGTCGTGATAGTCAGCTTCTACTTCTTTAATGCCCTGTGCTTTTTTCTGTCTCGCTATTCGAACTTGGCTATACAAATACAAGCCTAAAAGCATTAAGAGCGCAAAACCATCAAACCTGCTTAACTCATCGTGATATAACATCACCATGAATATCAGTGTAAAGCCGATCATCATATTTAGGTTACGGCTTATGCCATCTTCATCGCAAACCGTTGGGGCAAGAAGTGCAGGGATACCCATTACCAATAAAATATTGGTTATGTTCGAGCCAACCACATTACCAATAGCAAGGCCAGATGCACCATCTAAGGCCGCTTTTAGGGATATAAATAATTCTGGTGCAGATGTGCCAAAAGCAACAACTGTAAGGCCGATAATTAAGGCAGGGATTTGCATTTTTTCTGCCAAACCTACTGCGCCTTTAACCAATATGTCGCCGCCGACTACCAAAACAGCTAGTCCAGCAATTAAGTAAATATAATCAACCATTTAAAGTGTGTTCCATTGTATTTATTTCCCCAAATTTGTCGGATGTTTTCATCTCAACAAACAATATTATATCTCTAATTGACTTTAATCACCATCAATCAAATCACCAAGGCCGCCTAAGATAGAACCTTCGCCAGTGCGCGAACCACCCGTTTGTGGCGCGGCGGCATGTATTCTACCTGCAAGCCTTGAGAACGGTAAAGACTGTATCCAAATTTTTCCGGGGCCAGTAAGCCTTGCAAAATAAGCACCTTCACCGCCAAAAATCATAGATTTTACAGAGCCAGCACGCACTATATCAAAGTCGATGTCGCCAGTATATGCGGCAACACAGCCCGTATCGATATGCAATTCTTCGCCTGCTTTTAAATCTTTTTCAACGGTAGTACCGCCCACATGAACAAAAACCCAGCCATCGCCTTCTAGCTTTTGCATGATAAAACCATCGCCGCCAAATAGACCTGTTAGAATTTTGCGTTGAAATTCTATGCCTAAGGATACGCCTTTAGCCGCGCATAAAAATGCGTCTTTTTGGCAAATTAATTTGCCATCAATTTCATCAAGTTTAATTGCTAATATGTGACCTGGATAAGGAGAGGCAAATGCAACGCGCGCTTTTCCAACGCCTTTGTGGGTGAAAACGGTTGTGAACAAGCTTTCACCTGTGATTAACCGTTTACCTGCACCAACCAATTTATCAAAAAAACCGTCAGATTGTTGAGCTGAACCGTCACCAAACACAGTCGTCATTTCAATGTCAGGGTGTTTGAACATCATAGAGCCAGCTTCAGCAACAGCAGACTCTTGCGGATCAAGTTCAATCTCGACGAATTGCATTTCGGTGCCTTTGATCTCAAAATCAATGTCATCAGCAAGACCAATGTCGCGTGAATGACGCACACTTGGAATAGAAGGAACACTACCAAAAACCATTAAAATATCCTCTTTCGAATCATAATTTAAAAATCTTACCAAAGGTAATGCAACTAGGAAACAGCAAAGCGCTCTTAAACCTATTGGCCTAACGAATGAATATCTATTCGTCTGTTAAACGTTCAATTTTAAATCTGCCAGAGCCTTTATCGCGTTCTATCAAGGGAACCAACTCTTTTAAAATAGCAATCATTTCGGCTTCAAGATTATAAGGAGCATTGCGAATTATCATGCCATTACCATATAGGCTTGGCGTAAAGGTAGTTCTTGCCACTTCTAATTCAAACACCATTAAATTGCTGATTTTAGCTTCTTTTAAAAGTGTTTTGAAAAGGCGCACATCGCCATCATGTTTTAGCGGATACCAACAAGCCATTGTACCGCCAGAAAATCTGTGGGCAGATTTTTCAAACGCATCAATCATACGGTTAAACTCTGCCGGCTGTTCAAATGGGGGATCAATAAGGGTTAAGCCGCGTGCTTCTTTTGGTGGCAAATGTGAACCTGGCACAAGCCAACCATCTAGCTCCATAATGCGTGCTTGATAGTCACCTTTAAAGAGGTCTTTTAAGTTTTCAAAAGCTTCTGGGTGCAACTCAATAGCAGATAAACGATCTTGTTTACGCATCAATCTACGCGCAATCATCGGCGAACCTGGGTATGTGAAGCCATTAATGCCTTCTGGTTTTCCATCTTCAAAAACGGCTGAAAGATAAGGTTCCATCAATTCGCCAACTTTGCCAGTTGGCTTCCAGTCGCGCAAACGACCAATGCCATCAATCCACTCAGGCGTTGGTTCTGCTTCCATATTAGGAAGGTCATAACTGCCAGAACCAGAATGGGTATCAATAACCCTAAAGGCTTTTTCTTTTTTCTTTAAATATTCGACCATGCGCGAAAGAATGATGTGTTTAAAAACATCTGCGAAATTACCTGCATGATATGCGTGATCGTAATTCATGAATTACCTTTGTTTAAAGTGGCAGCTTAGTATGGCAGCTTAAAGTGGGTTTGCTTAAGTCGCTATGTTATGGCGCTATTATAAAGTTAGTACTGGTTTTATCAAACTCTGGCGATACTTTAATTTCGCCATTTTGGTGCGTAACCATTTCAGATGCAACAAGTTCTAATGCTTTTGGGTATAGTAAATGTTCTTGAACCAATACGCGATCAGACAAAGTGTCTGCTGTATCATCTTGTTTTACGGGCACACTTGCTTGGGCAACAATCGGTCCACCATCAAGTGAGGCATCTACAAAATGCACAGAACAACCATGTGTTTTTTCGCCAGCTTCAATTGCGCGATTATGCGTATCGACACCTTTAAACTTTGGCAAAAGGCTGGGGTGAATGTTGAGCATCTTCCCTGGAAAATGTTTTACAAAACTCTCATTGAAAATGCGCATATAGCCAGCCAATACTATTATGTCTGGGTTCTGTCTTTCAAGTTCTGCTCGTAAAACTTCTTCATGGGCCTCACGGCTGTCAAAAGCTTTGTGGTCAAAAATACTGGTTTCAACATTGTAATTCTTAGCAATCTCAATGCCGCCAGCATTTGGGCGGTTGGTAATTGCATGGGTAATAATTGCTGGATAATCATCAGCCAAAGACGCTTTAATCAGCGTCTCCATATTTGAGCCCCGACCAGAAAATAAAACGGTTACGCGCTTGCGTTGTTCAACCGCTAGATTAGCCATTGGCTAAAGCTCCAGAATATAATACAGCATCGCCTTCTCGCTTGACCAGATTACCAAGCTTAGCAACGCTTTCGCCTTCGCGTTCTAAAACAGCAATTACTTCATCTACTTGGTCCAGCTTAACAACAACAACCATACCAATGCCGCAATTAAAGGTACGCAGCATTTCAGATTCTGCAATATTGCCAATTTTTTGTAGCCAGCCAAAAATAGCAGGCGAGTTAACGCTCGATAAATCTATAGAGGCCGCCAAAGTGTCAGGCAATACTCGCGGAATGTTTTCAGTAAAACCACCGCCTGTAATATGAGCCATGGCTTTTATGCCGCCAGTTTCTTTAATTGCCGCTAAGATTGAACGCACATAAATTTTAGTGGGTTCAAGCAATGCCTCTGCCAGTGTTTTGTCTTTTGCAAAAGGAGCAGGTTCATTCCAAGCAACACCAGATTTTTCAACCAGCTTGCGAATAAGTGAATACCCATTTGAGTGCGCACCAGAAGAAGCAAGACCAATAAGAACGTCGCCTTCAGCTAAATCTTCAGTAGGTAGAAGCTGGCCACGCTCGGCAGCGCCAACACTAAAGCCAGCAAGGTCATAATCACCTTTGCTATACATGCCTGGCATCTCGGCAGTTTCACCACCAATTAATGCGCAATTAGATTGGCGACAACCATCTGCAATGCCTTCAACCACTTGTTTCGCGGCTTCAACGTTTAACTTACCTGTCGAATAATAATCTAAAAAGAACAATGGCTCTGCGCCCTGAACGATTAAGTCATTCACGCACATGGCAACCAAATCGATGCCAACGGTGTCGTGTTTATTGGCTTCAATCGCAACTTTTAGCTTTGTGCCAACACCATCATTTGCGGCAACAAGAATTGGGTCTGTATAGCCAGCCGCTTTAAGATCAAACAATCCGCCAAAGCCGCCAATTTCTGTATCAGAACCAGCACGTTTTGTAGACCTGATCGCTGGTTTAATTGCTTCAACCAAAGCATTGCCTGCATCAATATCTACACCTGCATCTGCATAGGTGATGCCAGGAGCGTTTTGCGTATTGTTGCTAGAAGTATCATTTGTGTCGTTGCTAGAAGCCATGGATTGGACGCTCCGCGTTAATAGGGTGGCCGAAAATTGGAGATAGCCATGCTCCTAAGGGGTTGGGCCTTATATGGCAAGGAAAATTGGCATTTTTACACGGATGTTTTGATCTTAAACTAGTAATAGTACTTCTAGTTGATAAGACTGGCTTGTAAGTTTCAAATAAGCTAATTACTTTGTTAAAGTACTGCATATAAGCAGTGTTGTAATGCGTGTTGAAAACATAAATTTTAATGAGGGGTGTAGCATGGATGCCAAAGTCGAAAAGGCTATTCGCCAGCAAGTGTTTTTCTGGCTGTTATCGTTGTTTATCTTCTGCTTCTTTTTATGGTTGTTCAACGATATATTACTGCCATTCTTCGCTGGCATGGTTTTAGCGTATTTCTTAGATCCGTTGGCAGATTTGCTAGAGCGCTGGGGCATGTCACGCCTTTGGGCTACTACAGCAATTACATTTTCATTTTTGGTTGTTTTTGTTTTAGCCCTAATCATTATAACGCCAATTTTGGGTGGGCAAATTAGCGGCTTCGCTGAAAGAGTTCCGCATTTAGTGTCTCGCCTACAAGAACTGATCGCTTCAAGTGATAGCACTTGGCTAAAAGACAATGTGGGCATCGATTCACAAACCATCAAAGACAATTTGTCTGAGCTTTTAACCAAAGGTGCAGGCTTTTTATCTAACTTTCTCAGCAGTGTGTGGAATTCTGGCTTAGCCCTAGTCAACATTATTTCTTTATTGGTCGTAACGCCAGTAGTTGCATTTTATCTTCTGTACGATTGGGATAAAATGGTTGGCAAAGTTGATAGCTGGATACCGCGCGATCATCAGCAAACGGTACGAGGCATTTTCAAAGATATTGATAAAGCAGTTGCTGGCTTCATTCGAGGGCAGGGCAGCTTGTGCCTCGTTCTTGGCTTGTTTTATGGAATTTCGCTAACCATTGCAGGGTTGAATTTTGGTTTGCTGATTGGTCTTTTCGCTGGCCTTATTTCATTCATACCATATGTGGGGTCGATGCTAGGTCTTATCGTTGCGGTTGGCGTGGCGCTGGTTCAATTTTGGCCAGACTATTTTGCGGTCGGTATAATCGCTAGTATTTTTGTTATTGGCCAATTTTTAGAAGGCAATGTGTTACAGCCTAAAATGGTTGGCAAAAGCATTGGCCTACATCCTGTATGGCTAATGTTTGCGCTCTTTGCGTTTGGTACTTTGTTTGGCTTTGTTGGTTTGCTTATCGCAGTGCCCGCATCTGCCGCGGTTGCGGTATTGGTTCGCTTTGTACTTGGGCGTTATTTAGAAAGCGAGCTTTATACAGGCCATAAGGTTACGAAGCCTAAAAAGCGCGCGACTAAGAAAACAACTAAGCAAAAATAATTTTAACAAAATATATTTGTAGGAAAGTGTTGTAAATTTTTGTATGTGTTAATTGAAGTCAGGTGAAATCTACAAGATTTTTATAGATGGCTAAAGTGTATCGAGTAATAAATGCCAAAAAAGACTAATCAAACAGATCAATTACCCTTATCGCTACCAGTAGAAGTGAGCATTGCGCGCGAGGATTTATTGCAAAGCCCTGCCAATAACTTAGCTGTAGCTTTGATTGATAATTGGCCAGATTGGCCGAGCCATGTTGTAATTTTAGCAGGTCCTATCGGCTCTGGAAAAACCCATATGGCCCGTGTTTGGGCGCAAACAAGCAATGCCAAAATTGTCGAAATGAATGCACTGGCAGAAGTCGTGCCAAGTTTTGACGATAATCAAAACATCGTTATTGAAAATGCTCAGTCAGGTAACATTGACGAAAATGCATTGTTTCATTGTTTTAATCGAGCAAAGGCAAATGGGTCGTATTTGCTGATTACTTGCCGCGAATTTCCATCTGCTTGGCAGCTTCAACTACCAGATTTGACATCGCGATTGCGCACTGCACACGTGGTTGAGTTACAAGAACCAGACGATCAATTGCTTTTTGGAATATTGGTAAAGCTATTCGCAGACCGACAATTGCAAGTAGAGCCAAGTTTAATTGATTATTTGGTCACAAGGATGGAGCGATCTTTGGGTGCTGCTGGCAATATTGTAAAATGGCTAGACAATGAGGCGCTTGCACGGCACAAAAAAATTACTCGTAACATGGCAGCAGAAGCGTTGGTACATTTTGGTATGATAGAAAGCGCCTAGCTGTAATAAAAATATCATGATTGAGCGTTAACCTAAGCGCTCAATATCTTTCACTTTTTCACCCATTGAATGCTATGGTGCTACTATGGAAAATAAACCAGATAATGATATGAAAAATCAAGTTCAAGCTGCCAGTGATGCAGCAAATAAAGATAAAAACGATCTTATGCAAAGCAGTTCACGTTTCATGAACCGAGAATTGTCTTGGCTTGAATTTAATCGCCGTGTGCTAGAAGAAGCTGAGAATACCAAAAACCCTCTTTTAGAACGCGTTCGGTTTCTGTCGATTTCTGCCAATAATTTAGATGAATTTTTCATGGTTCGCGTTGCTGGTATTATCAGTCAAATTCGACAAGATATTGAAACATTATCCATAGATGGTTTAACACCAAAGGCGCAATTAAAAGCAGTAGACGATACTGTAAGACTGTTGCAAAGCGATCAGCAATCTACTTGGAAGAAACTATCTGGGGAGCTGGAAGGTGAAAATATTTTTGTCGCAAGGCCCGAGGAATTAAGCAAAAAAGATCGTAACTGGTTAGAAAACTATTTTATGGAATCTGTTTTTCCTGTTTTAACACCGCTCTCAGTTGATCCAGCCCATCCTTTCCCGTTTATTCCAAATCTTGGCAGTTGCTTGGTTTTTGAATTACAGGGAAGTAGCGTGTCTGATGCTATGATAGCGCTCATTCGCTTGCCCAATAAGATTAAGCGTTTCGTTGAAATGCCTTCTAAAAGCAATGGTAAAACATTCTTCGTTTCAATTGAAGCCTTGATTGAAATGTTCATCGTAAAATTGTTCCCTGGCTACACAGCATTAGGGTCAGGAAATTTTAGAGTTATCAGAGACTCTGATTTAGAAGTGCAAGAAGAAGCAGAAGACATTGTTCGCACCTTCGAAAGTGCTTTGCGAAGACGCAAACGCGGCAATGTTATACGGCTCGAAATAGATGCTGAAATGTCTGATAATTTAAGAAATTTTGTTGTTGGCGAGCTTGAAATGCATGGGGCTAATACATTCCTAATTGATGGCATGTTAGCACTGCATAACCTTTCTGAAATTGTTGGTATTGATCGCCCTGAATTAAAGTTCAAACCGCACACACCACGATACCCAGAGCGCATTCGTGAAATGGGTGGCGATTGTTTTGCCGCGATCAAACAAAAAGATATCATTGTTCATCACCCCTATGAATCGTTTGATGTAGTTGTGCAGTTTTTGCGCCAAGCAACAGAAGACGATGGTGTGGTTGCGATAAAGCAAACACTGTACAGAACGTCTAATGATTCGCCAATTGTTGCGGCCCTTATTGCCGCTGCCGAGGCAGGTAAATCTGTAACCGCGTTGATTGAATTAAAAGCGCGTTTTGACGAAGAAGCCAACATTCGCTGGGCGCGTGATTTAGAGCGTGCAGGCGTTCAGGTTGTATTTGGATTTGTAGAATGGAAAACACATTCAAAGCTTAGCCAAGTTGTGCGCCAAGAAGACGGACATTTGGTGAATTATGTTCATATTGGAACTGGTAATTATCACCCTATTACGGCAAAGGTTTATACCGACCTTTCATATTTCACTGCCAACCCAGCGGTCGCGCGTGATGTTGCGCATGTGTTCAACTACGTAACAGGCTATGCTCAACCAGAAGGGTTAACCCATCTATCGATTTCACCCACAGGCTTAAGAAATATGCTTTTGTCTCGTATCGAGGCTGAAATTGAATTTGCAAAGCAGGGTAAACCTGCTGAAATCTGGGGAAAGATGAATTCCCTTGTCGACCCGCAGATCATAGATGCGTTTTATGAGGCTAGTTGCGCTGGCGTGAAAATCGAATTGGTAATTCGGGGTATTTGCTGTTTGCGACCACAGGTAAAAGGCTTGTCTGAAAACATCCGTGTGAAATCAATCGTTGGACGTTTTTTGGAACACAGCCGAATTATTTGTTTTGGAAATGGCGGCGGACTGCCTAGTGATGGTGCGATCGTTTATATTGGTTCTGCCGATTTAATGCCGCGTAATTTAGATAGACGAGTTGAAGTAATGGTTAGGCTTGAAACAGAAACGGTTCGCCGTCAGGTGTTAGATCAAATAATGGTCGCCAATTTGATGGATAATGTCCAAAGCTGGGAAATTATGCCAGATGGAAAAGGTCGCCGTATTGTTCCAAAAGATACAGACGAACATTTCAGCGCACAAAACTATTTTAGAACAAATCCCAGTCTGTCAGGAAGAGGTGAAGCATTAGAAGACAATGCGCCTCAAAGCTTTGCGGAAGTGTTTAAATAAACATGGAGAACGAAGCAAATCTCACATCGGGTCATGGCGGCTTAGGCCAAGGTCGATTAAAAGAACGCACACCCGTTGCTGTAATAGATATTGGGTCAAACTCAATAAGACAAGTTGTCTATGAAGGTTTGGCAAGGTCAACGTCAGTTCTGTTTAATGAAAAAGTTTTAGCTGGCCTTGGTAGAGGTATGGTTTCTACAGGCAGACTTGACGATGAAGCTGTTGCACGCGCACTAAGAGCAATTGAACGTTTTGTTGCTATTGGTAAGCAAATGAAAGTCGGTAAAACACATATCATTGCCACCGCTGCTGCAAGGGATGCCAAAAACGGATTAGACTTTATTCGTCAGGTCGAAGATATTTCTGGTACAACAGTCGAGGTGCTGACAGGTGCAATGGAAGCGAAATATTCTGCACTTGGTATAAAAAATGGCTTTCACAATCCTAATGGAATAGTTGGCGATATGGGTGGCGGTTCTCTGGAACTCGTTGGCGTGAATGGTAAGGTTGCAGAAGGCATCACGCTTCCCCTTGGCGGCATTAGACTTGCAGAAGCTTCAGACGATGATTTGGATAAAGCAATTGAGATCGCAAATTTTGAGTTAAGTAAGGCGCAAGTTGCATGGCCAGGAGATGAAAAAACATTTTATGCTATTGGTGGTACTTGGCGCTCATTGGGAAAATTGCACATTGCGCATACAAAATATGCATTGGCCTCAGTGCATGATTATGAAGTATCTGCCGATGATATGATGGCTTTTTGTGAGCAAATAATTTCAGAAGGTTTGAAAGAAATTAAAGGCATAAATGCCGTTTCTAAAAACCGTAGAGAGTTGCTGCCAATGGGCGCAATTGTTATGCGTGCAACACTCAAACAATTGGGCGCGAAAAAAATAGTCTTCTCTTCCTTAGGGGTTAGAGAAGGTGTTTTGTATGCATTGCTATCTGAAAAAGAAAAACAAAAAGATGCGCTATTATCTGCCGCAAAAGACTTATCTATTTTAAGAGCCAGAACACCTGAACATTGCCTTGAATTAGCTGAGTGGAGTGGAAAGGCTTTTGAGACTTTAGGCATTAAAGAAGATGAAGATGATACAAGGCACAGAATTGCCGCGTGTTATTTAGCAGATATTGCTTGGCGTGCGCACCCAGATTTTAGAGCGCAACAATATATGGGCACAATTGCAAATGCTGGTTTTGTCAGTATTGGCCATGAGGGGCGCGCCTATATTGCGCTCGCCAATTATCACAGATATTTAGGCTTAGGCTCAAAAGCAAAAACACCACCAATTGCAGATCTTGCTTCTAAGAGTACGGTTAAAAAGGCTAGAATTTTGGCGGCCATTTTTAGAGTGCTGTATTTATTCTCTGGTACTGTTCCCAATATCATTCCAAGAATTGGATTAAAAATTGATAGCAAGAATAAAGTGGTAATTGAAATTCCAGAATCTATTTCGAGCTTAATTGGTGAACGTCCTGAAGAGCGAATTCGTCAATTGGGTAAAGAATTAGACATGCCAATAAAAATTAAAATCGTTTAATTAACAGTATTTGAAAAACACTTATTCAGCGGCCTGAGCTACGTCATCTTTAATTTCACTACCTGTATCCAAATCGATCAATTGAATTTTACGATTTAGATATCCAATCGCCAATTTTCCTTGTTTAAGTTTTAGGGCCTTTTCGCCAAAAACCTTAAAGCGCCAGCCGCTTAATGCACGAACATCGGCTGTGTCATCCGCGGCAATTTTTTCGATATCATCAACAGTTGCCAATATCTTAGGAGCAACACCGTGTTTATCAGCAACCAATTTAAGCAATAGCTTAATCATTTCTGTTGCCGCACTACAGCCCTCTGGCTGTTGCTTTGGCTTTGGTAGTTTCGGCAAATTATCTTTTGGAATTTCGTTCGTGGCTTTAACAACTTCTAACAACGCATCACCGTAGCGGTTTTTATCAAAGCCACGCGCCAAGCCTCTATAGCGACCCAAATCACCAATTGACTTTGGTGGATTGCTGGCAATTTCATAGATCGCATCGTCTTTTAAAACACGACCACGCGGCACGTCTTTTGACTGTGCAGTTTCTTCACGCCACTGTGCTAAATTTTTCAGCATTTGCAAATCACGAGGCTTACGAACACGCAATTTCAAACGTCTCCAAGCGTTTTCGGGTAACATTTCATAGGTCGAAGGAGAGGTAAGAATATCCATTTCCTCATTTACCCATGAGGTGCGGTCTTGCTCTTCTAGGCTTGATTTTAAAGATAAATACACATCGCGCAAATGGGTTACATCTGCGGCGGCATAATTAAGTTGTTTTTCCGTAAGCGGCCGACGCTTCCAATCTGTAAAGCGTGAAGATTTATCAATGCGCTCGCCAACAATTCTAAACACCAATTGGTCATAAGAAATGCTGTCGCCATAGCTACAAACCATTGCCGCAATTTGTGTATCGAATATTGGATGAGGAATTAAATTGCCAAGCTTATAAATTATTTCAACATCTTGGCGTGCCGCATGAAATACTTTTACAACATCTTCATTGCCCATAAGGTCGAAGAACGGAGCAAGGTCCATGCCACTTGCAAGTGGGTCAATGATATATGCTTCGCCATTGTTAAGATCAGTTGGGCTAGCCACTTGTATCAAACAAAGCTCTGGCCAAAATGTAGACTCACGTAAAAATTCGGTATCTACAGTAACAAATTCACCTTTTGCTAAATCTTCACAAACAGATTTAAGCTCACTCGTATTGGTAATAATTTTCATCAATAATGCCTTTTTTGAAACCTTTTTAGAAGGTGCTGGGAAACCAGCGCAGAATTTTAATACAACCCTCAATAACACTTCCAATACGCTGGCGATAGTCCCAACTGAAATAAGCTGTGGTTTGAGCGAATGGATAATTCACTCAATTTTGCACAAAACCTTGACAAATTGGCCTCTACATGGCCTTGTCCGCTTCGAAAATAAAGAGTCGAAATATTGCTCTAATTTAATCATTTCTTTCAATTTTAAACTATCTAAAGAGTTCTAAATGACATTGCACCGTTACCGTAGCCATACTTGTGAAGCCCTTCGTAAATCTGATGTTGGCTCCAATATACGCATCTCAGGTTGGGTGCACCGTGTTCGCGATCATGGTGGATTGCTGTTCATCGATTTGCGTGACCACTATGGCATGACCCAAGTTGTTATTGATCCAGATTCTAATGCATTTAAAACTGCAGAACTTGCAAGAGGTGAATGGGTTATTTGCGTTGATGGCGAAGTTAAAGCCCGCACTGACGAAACCATTAATTCCAATTTGCCAACAGGCGAAGTTGAAGTCTATGCGCGTGAGATCGAAGTGCTTTCAAAAGCCGACGAACTTCCGCTTCCTGTATTTGGTGAGCCAGAATATCCAGAAGACATTCGCTTGAAATATCGCTTCTTAGATCTACGCCGCGAAACACTGCACAAAAACATTATTAAGCGTACAAAAATCATCGCGAAAATGCGCGAAGAAATGAATGGCGTTGGCTTTAACGAGTTTTCGACACCTATTTTAACCGCATCGTCTCCAGAAGGTGCGCGTGACTTTTTGGTGCCATCACGTTTGCACCACGGTCAATTCTACGCACTGCCGCAAGCGCCACAGCAATATAAGCAATTGATTATGATGTCTGGCTTTGACAAATATTTTCAAATTGCACCATGCTTTCGCGATGAAGATCCGCGCGCAGACAGATTGCCGGGTGAATTTTATCAGCTCGACTTAGAAATGAGCTTCGTTGAACTAGATGATATTCTAGGCACAATGGAACCTATCATGCGCAATATTTTTGGAAGCTTTGCTGAGGGCAAAGAAGTAACTTCAGAATTCCGCCGC
>NVRK02000129.1 GCA_002400845.2 Hyphomicrobiales bacterium | reverse complement strand
CGTTTTTCAACCGCGTCCCAAAACAGTGCCGCAATGTCAGTGCCAGAAAAACGCTGAATCTCTCTAATGCCCGTTGGAGACGTTACATTGATCTCGGTTATGTAATCGCCGATCACATCTATGCCGACCAAAATAAAGCCTTCTGCTTTTAAGCGCGGCCCAATTTTTGCGCAGATTTCTCTTTCGCGATCCGTTAATTCTGCATGTTCTGCAACGCCGCCAACATGCATGTTAGAACGCGCATCGCCTTCTGGCGGTACACGGTTAATTGCACCCACTGGCTCGCCATCAATTAGAATGATGCGCTTGTCGCCTTTGCGCACATCTTTAAGATATTGCTGGGCGATAATTGGCTCACGGTTTATGCCTGCAAACATCTCAAGGATGGAAGATAGATTTTCGTTTTCTTTTGAAACCCTAAATACGCCTGCGCCACCATTGCCATAAAGTGGCTTGACGATTATATCGCCAAATTCTTTTCTAAATTCACGCACGGCAGCATAATCGCGCGTTACCAAAGTTGCCGGCATGAGCTCTGCAAACTCCATCACTAAAATTTTCTCAGGAGAATTGCGCACAGAAGCAGGATCGTTCACCACCAATGTTTTTGGGTGAATACGCTCTAGCATATGGGTGTTCGTAATATAGCTCATATCAAAGGGCGGATCTTGGCGAAGCAAAACAACATCAAGCGTAGACATATCAGTTAGTATTTTAGGGCCAAGCGTATAATGATCGCCTTCAACATCGCGCACCTGAAGGCTTTCAATTTTTGCGGTTAGTTTATTGCCACGCAATTGCAGATCGTAGGGGTGAAAATGGAACAACTTAAAACCACGTGCTTGCGCCTCTAGGCACATTGCAAATGTACTATCGCCTTTAATATCGATGGAAGAAATATGGTCCATTTGGACACCGATTTTCAATTCTTTAGCCAATTTCAATTTCCTAGATAATGATTACAGCAAAGATGTAAGTTGCCATCTCAATAAAGACAAGTGGTCAAGTCGATTGTGCGTGAAAAAAATCTAAAATGCATCTTTAATCTAAAATGCATCTTTAATATGAACGGGCCATTTTCGAGGCTGAACCGCAATAATATCAAACCGCATAGAGATAAGATGGGCGTCTTTTTGTTTTGCCAGCCAAAGATCAGCCGCATTTTCGATGCGCTGTGTTGACTGATAACCAACCCCATCGATTGAAGCTTGTAATGACTTTCGTGCTTTAACTTCAACAATGGCAACCAAATCGCCTTTACGGGCAATAATATCTATCTCGCCAAGTTTTGTTTTAAAATTGCGCTCTACTATTTTATAACCCTTAATCCGCAAAGCAAAAGCAGCAAGTGTTTCTGCAAATAGACCGTATTTTTGAGCCTTTTGGCGGCTTGTGCTTTTAGGAGCTTTCGTCATTTTGCTTTTCTTTAAGCAATAAAGCTTTTTGATATAAATCGCGTTTTGGCCTGCCAGAAAGTTTTGCTGCTTCGCTTGCAGCTCTGCTAACAGACATTGTTTCCAAAAGTTCTTTAATCAAAGCATCAACATCGATTTCTTTTTCTTGAGTGTCTGGCGCAAGTACAATTACAATCTCACCACGCGGTGGGTTTTGAGTGTAATATTCGGCTAATTCGCTAAGCGGTGCGCGGCGCACTTCTTCGTGCAATTTGGTAAGTTCTCTACAAACTGCGCCCATGCGCTGCGCGCCTAAAACTTCTGCCATATCTGTAAGACAAGCATCCAAACGAGATGGCCCTTCGAAAAACACTAACGTGCCTTTATCTTCCATCAAGCTTGTTAATGCTGATTTTCTAGCGGCTTGTTTGGGTGGTAAAAATCCATAAAACGTAAACCTCTCTGTTGAAAATCCACTTGCCGTTAATGCCGCCAATGGAGCAGATGCCCCTGGTACAGGATAGACTGGTAAATCGGCCTCACGCGCGGCTGTTACCAAGCGTTGCCCTGGGTCAGACACTAAAGGCGTGCCTGCATCGCTGGTTAAAGCAACAACGTCACCTTTTTCAAGACGCTCAATAATATATGCGCCAGCTTTATCTGCATTATATTCGTGATAGGAAACTAACTTTGTCTTGATACAAAAGTGTGAAAGCAGTTTGCCAGTTACTCTTGTATCTTCGCAGGCGACAATATCTGCCGATGCTAAAATCTCTAATCCCCTAATGGTCATATCACCAAGGTTGCCAATAGGCGTTGCGATTATATAAAGCCCAGCTTGTGTCGTTTTAGCCACATGACTTGATTGGCCTATAGTGTAAGTGCCCATATAATTCTTTCAAAATCTATTTTATAAACCAGCACTAAACTACAGGTATAAAAACAAGATAGTTTCGCAAAAGCCGAATCAATTGTATAATATCAAGTAGTGAGGCATTTTTGCCTCATTCTTTTATATAATGCTCTTTTAGACGTTTTATCCATGTCAAAATAGAGATCAAGGCTAATTTTAATCTTACGATTTATTTTAAACATGCTAAATACCACTCATTAATTTGGTAAAAAATTTTAATACGGGTATTTAAGGCACTGGTTTGGGGCAAATGATTAATAAACTTAAAAAATTTAGCGCATATGGCGTTTTGGCGTTTGGCTTGGCGGCTTGCCAATCT
Source organism: Hyphomicrobiales bacterium (assembly GCA_002400845.2). Classification (GTDB taxonomy): domain Bacteria; phylum Pseudomonadota; class Alphaproteobacteria; order Rhizobiales; family Rhizobiaceae; genus Salaquimonas. The sequence goes on along the minus strand of NVRK02000129.1, from coordinate 42,840 downwards.
GGTAATTTAGGCGAAGGTCTAACGCGACCTAGAGCAAATGTTGGAACAGGCCAAGCAACGGCTCCTGTTCTTTCTGCACAGCCAATTGGTGAAGTTATCGGCAGAGGCCAAGTTAGAGTAAGTCTTTTACTCCCAAAAACTGCGCCAGGAAATGCGGCGGCGGCGGCTAACCAAATTTACAATGGCGCATTATTAGCCATGCAAGATTTTGGTGGCGATTCAATTCAACTGGTTGTTAAAGACACAAAAGGCACTGCCGCTGATGCGCAACTAGCGGCAAGCCAAGCCATTCAAGAAGGCTCTTCTGCTATTATTGGGCCTTTATTTTCTAGTTCTGTAAGCGCGGCTTCTGCAATTACACAGCCAGCAGGCCGTCCACTAATTGGATTTTCTACAGATACTAGCGTTGCGAGACGCGGCGTGTATTTAATTTCTTATACGCCTCAAGCTGATACGGCTCGCATGATTAATTTTGCGATATCGCAAGGCAAACGCAACATTCAGGCATTTATTGCAAACAATGCCGAAGGTATTATTCGCGAAGCCGTTTTAAAGCAAATCGCTGGTGAACAAAATATCCGCATCAACATCACAAAATATGAATTGTCTGGCCCAGGCATTGAAACAGCGGCACGCGCAGGTGCAGTACATGCCCAATCTGCAGATGCAATTTACATTCCAGAAGGCGGGCAAATTCCGGGTGTAATTTTATCCAGCTTAAAACGCGCTGGCATATCCCTTTCTAACACTCAAATTTTGGGTTCTGGAAAATGGGAATCAGTCAATTTTAAAAAGAGTAAATTAAACAACGCTTGGTATACTGGCCGCGACATTACCAATTTCAACGCTTTTGCTCGACGTTATAAAAATCTGTACAATGCAGATGCAAGTGTGCTTTCTGCAATTGGATATGATGCGGTAACGTTGGCTGTTACTTTGGTTAGAAGCAAAGGTACGCAAGGCGCGTTTACACCAGCGACACTTGAAGACAGAAATGGCTTTGCAGGAATTAATGGTATATTCCGTCTAAATGCAAATGGCACACCGCAACGCGGCTTGGCTATTTATCAAGTAAACAATAACGCTGGCACTATTCTACAAGATGCGCCTAAAAGTTTCTAATTGAAATGTTTTAAGCCGCTAGGTCTGCAACAAGTGCATCTAGCACCATAGATCCTGAAGGGGTGGCTCTTAGCTGCCCCTTTTTACTTTCTTCTAAAAAACCTTTTTCAATTAAGAATTTTTTCTTGTCTAGGTTCAGTGTTTTGCCACAAAATGCTGTGTAGCGCTTTGGGTCTATTCCCTCACGCAATCGCAAGCCCATAAGCAAAAACTCATCGGCAGTTGCTTCGCCCCCTAAAATTTCGTTATCTTTCATACCATGACCATCGGCCATTGCCTTTTGCCACCAAATTTCTGGATTATACTCCGTAACGGTGGCTATTTTTTTACCATCAATGCTCAAACGTCCATGTGCGCCCGGCCCTATGCCGGCATAATCTTGATAACGCCAATAAATTAAATTGTGCTGGCACTCTTTTCCTTTGGCGGCGTGGTTTGAGATTTCATAATTCGGCAGACCGCGATCTGCCGTTACTTGCTGTGTTAATTCATATAAATCGGCGGACAAATCATGCGCTGGCATTGCTAGTTTACCGCGCTTATGCAGTTCAAAAAACGGTGTGCCTTCTTCTATTGTTAATTGGTATAAAGACAAGTGATCGGCGGCTAAATCAATTGCTGAATTCAGCTCTTTTTCCCAATCTTCCATAGTTTGTCGAGGACGCGCATAAATAAGATCAAACGACAAACGCGGAAAGACTTCTCGCGCTAAATCAATTGCTCTGCGTGCTTCATCAGCAGTATGTAAGCGGCCCAAGAATTTAAGTTGCTCATCATCTAGTGATTGAACACCAGCTGACACACGGTTAACGCCAGCTTTGCGGTAGCCTTTAAATCTATTTGCTTCGATACTGGTTGGATTGGCTTCTAATGAAATTTCTGCATTGGGAATAATATTCCAATATTTCGATACTGCCTGCAATATACGATCTACAGTGGAAACCGCCATCAGCGACGGCGTGCCGCCGCCAAAAAAGATACTGGATACTTCACGTCCAGGTGTAAGCGCTGCTATATGGGCAATCTCGCGCTCATAGGCTTCTACATAGACTTCTTGATCGACAGGTTTATGGCGCACATGCGAGTTGAAATCGCAATATGGGCATTTTGCGGCACAAAAAGGCCAATGAATGTAAATCCCGAAAGGATCACCTTTAGCGTGATAGGGCCAAGCCATAATTAATTAGCTTCCATAGAGTTTGAGCCAGAAGGCTTTAAGCCTGATGATTTTAAACCTGAAGGTTCAAGACATTCTGCTGTTAATTTAGCAAAGGCGCGAGAACGATGAGAAAGGCCCAAATCGGGTCTTCCTGCTTGTCCTGACTTGGCTGCCTGACCTGATGCTTTGTTACTGCTTGTAGGCGTGCCGTGTTTTTCTTCTGCGGTCATTTGGGCAAAGGTTACATCATAGCCTTGCGGCTGGAAAACAGGATCATAACCAAAACCTTTTTCGCCTCTTTGAGGCCAAACCAAATTGCCTTCAACTTCGCCTCTAAAATATTCTGCATGACCATCTGGCCAACAAAGGCAAAGCACTGCAACAAAACGGCCTGTGCGTTTATCAAATTCGGTAACGCCAATCTTTTGTAATGCGTCTTCTACCTTTTGCATTGCCATATCAAAGTCGCGACCAGAACCATCTGCTTTTTCGGCCCAATCTGCTGTATAAACACCAGGGTCACCTTTAAGCGCATCAACGCATAATCCGCTATCATCTGATAAAGCTGGCAGGCCTGTTACAGAAGCGGCGGCATATGCTTTGGTATAAGCATTTTTTTCAAATGTGTCGCCGTCTTCAATGGGTTCGGATAGGCCATGCTCTTTTGCAGAACGCGCAATAAGACCAAAAGGCTCAATCAAATGATTGATCTCTTTAACCTTACCCTCGTTGTGGGTTGCCACAACAATTTCGCGCGTCTGTAAAAGTCTCATGATTTATCCTTTAACGTAACTTATTCAGCTTACTATTCAGCTTATTCTTCAGGGTGTTGAAGCGCTGTAAGTTCGCTAATGCCTTTTTTGGCAAGTACCATAAGTTTAGAAAACTCATCTTCTGAAAAAGGTTTGCCTTCTGCAGTACCTTGAATTTCAACAATGCCGCCAGTTGCAGTCATAACAAAGTTAGCATCTGTTTGGGCCGTACTATCTTCTGGATAATCTAAATCAAGCACTGGCGTACCTTCATAGATACCACACGAAATTGCAGCGACTTGGTCTTTTAGAACGCCATCACCAACCATGCCGCGATGCTTCATCCACTCAATGCATTCACGAAGGGCGATATAACCACCGGTAATAGATGCGGTTCGAGTGCCGCCATCTGCCTGAATAACATCGCAATCGACAGTAATTTGTCTTTCTCCAAGCGCTTCCATGTCTACGATTGCACGTAGTGAGCGACCAATTAGACGTGATATTTCTTGTGTGCGACCTGACTGTTTGCCAGCAGTTGCTTCACGGCGCATACGGGTATGGGTTGAACGGGGCAACATACCATATTCTGCCGTTACCCAACCTGTGCCGCCACCGCGCAACCAAGGCGGAACACGCTCTTCAAGACTGGCGGTACAAAGCACATGCGTGTCACCAAACTTAATCAAACAAGAACCCTCTGCATGTGCAGAAAATCCACGTTCAATCGTTACTTGGCGCATTTCATCAGGGGCTCTTTTCGAGGGACGCATGTATAATCCAATCAAGGTTTGAGAATTTATCTGTGTGGCTTTTAGTGGTAAACTATCACAAGAGCAATATGAAGATTTGCCAGTAAGCAAATCAGTTTGTAAATCAGTGGACATATCAATAGGCAAAAGTTTGAATATTGTTTTCAGTAACAAAGATGATTATGTAATATGTATAGAAAATAGCAGAGTATAATCTTTATGAACAAGCCATTAGGCACAACTTCTACGCAAGACACTAAACCTAGCAACTTTATTGAGGCGCTGGACAGTCGCTCTCGTGATATTTTTCGCACAGTTGTAGAATCTTATTTAGAGACGGGAACGCCGCTGGGTTCTAAAATGCTGGCCAAATCGCTTAGAGAGCAAGTCTCTTCTGCTACCATACGCAATGTCATGTCTCATCTTGAGCATATGGGGCTAATTTATTCTCCCCATACAAGTGCAGGCCGCTTGCCTACTAATACTGGTCTGAGGTTTTTTGTAGACAGCTTTTTAGAAATTGGTGACTTATCCAAAGAAGATCGAAATTCTATTGATGCGCAAATACGCGCTAGCAATCGTGATAGAACACTGGAAAGCGTATTAACAGAAGCCAGTCAATTATTATCGGGCCTGACCAGCAGTGCAAGCCTTATAACAACTGCCAGACAAGATTTGCGGTTAAAGCAAATTGAATTTGTTAGCTTAGAAGCTAAAAAGGTGTTGGTGGTTATTGTTGGTGAAAATGGTCAAGTAGAAAACCGTATCATTGATATTCCAGAAGGCATTACCGCAAGTTCATTGCGAGAAGCTACAAATTATATGAATGCCCATATAGCCGGCAAAACAATTGAAGAAGCTCGCAAACATATATTACAATTGCATGATGCTACGCGCTCTGAGCTTGATTTACTTGCGCAAAACTTAATCGATAAAGGATTGGCTGTATGGGGCGGCTCTGATGAACGAGATTTGGGCCGCTTAATCGTATCTGGCCATGCAAACTTGCTTGGTGATATTAATGCTTCTGAGGATTTGGAACATGTTCAACAACTATTTGAAGAGTTAGAAGCACGAGACAGCTTAATGAAATTGCTAGAACTTGCTGAAACGGGTGAAGGCGTTAGAATTTTCATTGGCTCGGAGAACAGATTGTTTTCAACGTCTGGATCGTCACTAATTGTTTCACCTTATCGTGATAAAGATCAAAAAGTGATTGGCGCATTGGGTATTATTGGGCCAACAAGATTAAATTACGCGCGTATAGTGCCTATGGTCGACTACACAGCTAAAGTGGTAAGCAGACTTATTGGGTAATTGTTTAGTAAATTTAATAAAAATAACAAAAAAAGCTTGATTTTTGCTTCTTAAATTATGATATCGGGGCTTAGCTTACCCAATACTAATTTAAAGCGTTAAATTACTGCGATAAAATACAGGACAGACTGATGATGATACATAACGATCATTCGAGCGACCATCCAGGTGAAGAAGAAGCTTTCTTGGATGCACAGACGGATCTTGCAGCTGAAATAAAAGCAGAAGCTGCTGAACAAGAAGCGCTTGAAGCTGAAGCTGAAGCATTTTTAAATGCTGCCGAAAACGATAATGGCGCTGAAGCAAAAGCAGGCGATGGTTTTTCTGATCCCGTTCAGTTTTTAACATCTGAATTAGACAAATTAGAAACTGCTAAAAAAGAGCTTCACGACCAAAATTTATTACTGGCGGCTGACATGCAAAACTTGCGTCGTCGTACAGCAAAAGATGTAAAAGATGCCCGTGAGTTTTCGATCGCTGGTTTTGCCCGCGAAATGCTAGATGTTGCTGACAATTTGCACAGAGCATTAGAAGCATTACCAGAAGAAGCTAAAAATCCAGATGATGCGAACTTTAAAGCACTGATCGAAGGCGTTGAAATGACGGAGCGCGCTATGATGCGCGGTTTGGAAAAAAATGGCGTAAAGAAAATTTCACCTGAAAACGAACGTTTTGATCCAAATTTACACCAAGCGATGTTTGAAATTCCTAATACAGAGGTTCCAAACAATACTGTATTGCAGGTTGTTCAAAAAGGATTTGTGATTGGTTCTCGCTGTTTGCGCCCTGCAATGGTAGGCGTTTCTAAAGGCGGCCCGAAAAAATCTGCTGATTATGAAGAAGACAAAAGCTAGCCTAAACGTCTTTTTAGACCTAATTTAAAGCAATACTACCGCTGTTTTTAAAGCTGGTAGTATTGCTTTTTTCGTATGTAAAAGGTTAGGAAAGTTATAGGCCAACGAAAGAGCACCTAATTTCCCATGAAAAAAGCACCTGCAAAAATCAATTCTGCGTCAAAAAACAAGTATAAAAAAAGAAATACTAAAAAAATCACGCTTCTTAATTTGAAAGAATTTAAATCAAAGATTGAAGCAATTGTTGCCGAAGGTAATGTTGAAGGCGGAGATAGCAAAGCTGATTCTATTGAAACGCGCGGCGAACTGATAAAGCTGTTTAAAGCAACCTTGCAAGAACGCCGTCAAGAAGCTGAACGGCTTTTATTGGAAGATGGTGATGGGCGCGAATGCGCAAGACGCATTTCAAAATTACAAGATACGCTCATTAGATCAATTTATGATTTTGCAACAACACATGTTTATCCCCACGGGGACGTAACTGATGAGGAATTAGTAAGCGTTGTTTCTGTTGGCGGTTATGGGCGAGGACTTTTAGCGCCTGGCTCTGATATTGATTTGCTCTTTATATTACCGCAAGGTGAAACAAAATGGTGTGAGCAAATTGTCGAATACATCTTGTATTTTTTATGGGACTTGGGCCAAAAAGTTGGTCATGCCACCCGCAATGTGGATGAATGCCTCAAGCAAGCAAAAGGCGACATGACAATTAGAACTGCGGTTCTTGAAAGACGGCTTATTGTTGGCAGTCAGCATTTATTTGATGATTTTAGCGAACGCTTTGACAATGATATTGTTCGTAAAACCGCAAAAGAATTTATTGATGCGAAGTTAGAAGAGCGTGATGGAAGACACAAAAAAACAGGGTCATCACGCTATTTGGTCGAGCCTAATGTAAAAGATGGTAAAGGCGGATTGCGCGATTTGCATACGCTTTATTGGATTGGTAAATATTATTACCAAGTAAAAGAATATAGAGACTTGGTAGAAGTTGGCCTGCTTAATGAAGATGAGTATGCGCGTTTTCAAAAAGCCAGTGACTTTTTATGGACCGTTCGTTGCCACATGCACTTTTTGGTTGGTAAAGCAGAGGAAAGACTTTCATTTGATATTCAACGTCAAATGGCTGAGAGGCTCAAATACTTCTCACATAACGGCCTTTTAAATGTTGAACGCTTTATGAAACACTATTTTTTAGTGGCAAAAGAAGTGGGAGATCTAACCCTTGCTGTGTGTTCGCAGTTAGAAGAAGATCGGGCAAAATCTGTAACTGGCATTAATGGTTTAATCAGATCGATCACGTTTAAACGCAAGAAGATTTCTGGCACAAAAGATTTTGTCAACGATCACGGACGTATCAACGTTGTTAATGAAGATGTCTTTAAAAAAGACCCAGTAAACCTGCTTCGGTTATTTAAACTTGCTGATGATAATGATTTAGACATACACCCAGATGCAAATACGCTCATCACGCGCTCGCTAAAATTAATCAATAAAGATTTACGCGCGAATAAAGACGCAAATAAATTATTTATGGATGTTGTTTCATCACGTACGCACCCTGAAATTTTATTGCGCAAGATGAATGAGACAGGCGTGCTTGGAAGATTCATCCCAAGCTTTGGTAAAATCGTCGCGATGATGCAATTTAATATGTATCATCATTACACTGTAGACGAACATTTAATACGTTCTGTGGGTGTTTTGGCGCGTATTGAAAATGGTAAAATTGCGGATGAACATCCGCTTGCCGCTAAAATATTGCCTAGCATTAAAGAGCGCAAAATCATCTACCTAACACTGCTAATTCACGATATTGCTAAGGGCCGCAAAGAAGATCACTCTATTGCTGGTGCGCGCATTGCTAAAAACCTATGCCCACGTTTAGGCTTTACAAAAGAGCAAACCGAATTGGTTTCTTGGCTGGTACAAGAACACCTCACTATGAGTCAAATTGCTCAGTCGCGTGATTTATCTGACCGCCAAACGATCTCAGATTTTGCTACCACTGTTCAAAGCTTAGAACGTATGCGTTATCTGCTATTGCTTACTGTTTGCGATATTAGAGCAGTTGGGCCAGGTGTTTGGAATGGCTGGAAGGGACAATTAATCAGAACGCTGTATTATGAAACCGAACCTTTATTAACAGGCGGGTTTTCTAAATTGGATCAACATGCACGTCTTGCAAAAGCACGCACCCGCATTGAAAACAAACTAAGCGATTGGGACCCAGCAGAACGCGAGCGCGTATTGGCATTGCCATATGACACATATTATTTATCGACTTCTTTGGAAGACCAAGTTCAACATATGGCTTTCATCAAGGAAAGCGATGCGGCTGGGGAAACATTAGCAACCCAAATCAAAACACTTAAGTTTGAAGCGATAACAGAGATCACGGTTCTTTCGCCAGATCACCCTGCATTGCTTTCAGTTATAGCGGCGGCTTGCGCTGCGGCTGGCGCTAATATTGTTGATGCTAAAATCCACACGACCAGCGATGGTCGCGCATTAGATTCTATTTATATCAACCGTATATTTGATGATGAAAATGATGAAATCAGAAGAGCTGAACGCGTTAGCGAAAGCATTCGTGGTGCATTGGCAGGCAAGGTTCAGCTTGAAGAAATACTCAAGCAAAAACGTAGCCCTAAAGCTTCAGCAAAAGCGTTTCGTATCACACCTTCTATAGAAATTGATAATGATTTGTCTGAGCATTACAGTGTTATAGAAATAGCCTGCTTGGATAAGCCCGGCGTTCTTTCTACAATAACGCGCACAATCGCAAGTCTTAATTTAAACATTGGCTCTGCTCATATTGCTACCTTTGGTGAAAAGGTAATTGATAATTTTTACGTTACAGATCTACTTGGCCTTAAGATTACTTCTACGAGTAGACGCCGAAAAATTATACAAACACTGACAGAAGCTTTAAAATCTGTTAGCTCAAAATGATTATCGTTTAAGCGACTCAATTTATATAAGATGCAGTTTTAGGGCAGGGCTTTATTATGGGGTTAATGGCAAAATTCTTTTCGGTTGGCTCTGCTACACTGGGCAGTCGATTTTTGGGCTTTGCACGTGAAGCGCTCATTGCTTCTACGTTAGGCGCGGGCCCTGTTGCCGATGCATTTTATGCAGCGTTTCGTTTTCCAAATTTATTTCGAAGACTGTTTGCCGAAGGTGCTTTTAACACCGCATTTGTGCCACTGTTTGCAAAAGAACTAGAAGGCAACGGTAGAGCTGGCGCAAAAGATTTTGCTGAGCAAATTCTTTCTGTTCTCATTTTCGCGCTTCTTATTATAACTGCATTGGCAATGATCTTTATGCCATTTTTAGTGAGCACAATTATTGCCCCAAAATTTGCAGCAAATCCAGACAAATTTGATCTGACTATTTTGCTCACCCGCATTATGTTTCCCTACCTTGCGGCTATGTCGTTGGTGGCAATGTTTTCTGGAATCTTAAATTCATTCCGTAAATATTTTCTAGCGGCCCTTGCTCCTGTTATACTAAACATTATTCTTGTGGGTGTTTTGGTTTTTGCTTTATGGCAAGGGCTTGAAGATCGCTATATCGGCATTGTGTTGGCGTGGGGTGTGGTGGTTTCTGGCGTCGTGCAAATTGGGCTTTTGACCTATGGCATTATCAAAGAAGGTTTTTCGATTAGGCCGCGTGTCCCTAAAATTACACCTCCTGTAAAACGCCTGCTTATTCTAGCGGTGCCAACTGCGATTGCAGGCGGTATTACGCAGATCAATTTGCTTGTTGGGCAAGTTATTGCCTCTGCTCAAGATGGCGCAATCTCAATAATGAATTATGCTGATCGCTTAATGCAATTGCCACTTGGTGTTATCGGCATTGCGATTGGAGTTGTTTTATTGCCAGAACTTACAAGAGCATTGGCGGCAAAAGACGAAGAACAATCCATCGCATTGCAAAATCGTAGCTTAGAGTTTGGGCTTGGGCTTACCGTTCCAGCCGCAGTTGGCTTGTTTATTATTCCACTACCGCTTATCGCGCTAATTTATGAACGTGGTGCATTTACACGAGAGCTGTCTGAAACAACCTCTATGGTGCTTGCCGCTTTTGCAATTGGCCTACCTTCTTTTGTACTTATTAAAATTTTCCAGCCTTCATTTTATGCTAGAGAAGACATGCGGACCCCAATGTGGTTTTCTGGTGCCAATGCGCTGATAAATATTATATTGAGCCTTATTCTTTTTCCTATTTATGGTGTTGTTGGTCTTGCCATTGCCACCAGTAGTGCTGGGTGGGTGAATGCATTTTTATTAGGCATTACACTTTATTGGCAAAAGCATTTTGTGATTAAAGGACAGACGCTTAAAAATGTTCTGCTTATTTTGTTAGCAAGCGCTGTTATGGGAGCTATTTTATATGTCTCGCAAATATGGATTGGCGATTATTTGTTAGACAGGGGGCTTTTAATTAGACTTGGCGCAATTACACTAACCGTTGGGTTTGCCGCAATTATTTATTTTGCAATCGTTATTGCCACTGGTGCAATACCGCGCGAACAAATAAAGCGTATGTTGCGACGTTAAAATCTTCTTGCGCATATTCATTGCGCAAGTCATAACCGCCAAACAACATTATTACTTATTACCAAACAATATTATTACTTATTAAATGTCATCGTATTCCAACGCGTGTGACCTTACAGAAAAGAGAATATTATGAGTCAGCCTTCCAACCGCGTCTTTTCAGGTGTGCAACCCACTGGTAATTTGCACCTTGGTAATTATCTTGGCGCAATAAAACGTTTTGTTTCTTTGCAAGAAAGCCATGAGTGCATTTATTGCGTTGTCGATTTACACGCCATTACTGTGGCGCAAGATCCACAAGAATTAGCCACGAATACTCGTGAAGTAGCGAGCGCCTTTATCGCCGCTGGCGTTAATCCAAAAGAGCACATCATTTTCAATCAAAGCCAAGTTTCTGGCCATGCTGAACTGGCTTGGATATTTAACTGCGTTGCTCGTATGGGTTGGTTGAACCGAATGACCCAGTTTAAAGAAAAAGCTGGCAAGAACCGCGAAAATGCTTCTGTTGGACTCTTTTCTTACCCTACCCTTATGGCGTCTGATATTTTGCTTTATCGCGCAACGCATGTGCCTGTGGGTGACGATCAAAAACAACATTTAGAACTTACGCGCGATATATCGGCTAAGTTTAACAATGATTTTGGTGAGCAGATAAGAAACCTTCAACATGGCGATGCTTATTTTCCAATGACAGAGCCTTTGATCGAAGGCCCAGCAACGCGTATTATGTCTTTGCGTGATGGCTCAAAGAAAATGTCTAAGTCTGATCCATCTGATTTGTCACGCATCAACCTAACCGATGATGCAGATACGATTGCAAAGAAAATTCGCAAAGCAAAGTCTGATTCAGATGCACTTCCTGAAACAATGGAAGACCTAAAGACACGCGCAGAAGCGAATAACTTAATTGGTATTTATGCAGCGCTTGCAGAAACGACTAAAGAAGATGTTTTGAAAGAATTCGGCGGCAAAGAATTTTCTGTTCTCAAACCTGCCCTTGCAGATTTAGCAGTTGAAAAGCTTTCACCAATAAACAACGAAATGAAACGTTTGTTAGATGCGCCCGGCGATGTGGACGCTATTTTAAGAGATGGATCTGATCGCGCGCGCGTTATTGCAGAAGAAACAATTAAAGAAGTTAAAGATATAATTGGCTTTATTAGCTAAAATATTATTCTTTGATAAAAAATGTGAACAAATAGCACTTGATTGGCTTTAAAAAACCATTATCTTATGGTTTAGAATAATTCTAAACTAGTTTTAATTTTAGCGGCCAACTTTTGTTGGCGTATATGAAGAAAAGACATAAACCATGTTTATTCAAACAGAAGCGACACCAAATCCAGCAACGTTGAAGTTTTTGCCGGGCCAAACAGTTCTAGAAAGCGGATCAGCAGATTTTCGCGACCAAGAATCGGCTGCAAATTCACCGCTTGCGCTTCGCATGTTTGAAATTCCTGGCGTTACTGGCGTGTTTTTAGGGTATGACTTTGTTACCATCACTAAGGGCGATGAAGACAGTGACGGCTTTGATTGGCCTCACCTAAAGCCTGCGATACTTGGCGCTATTATGGAGCATTATTCTTCTGGCCAACCTGCTTTAATAGACGGCGCTATACCAAATCCTTCTGAAGGCGAGTTTTTCGACGAGAAAGACGCTAAAATTGTTGAAACGATTAAAGAGCTGTTAGAAACACGTGTTCGTCCTGCTGTTGCACAAGATGGTGGCGATATTACTTTTCAAGGATTTCGCGAAGGTACAGTTTACCTACAGATGAAAGGCGCCTGTGCTGGTTGCCCGTCTTCGACAGCGACCTTAAAACACGGGGTTCAAAACCTTCTTCGTCATTTTATTCCCGAAGTAGAAGAAGTAGAAGCTGTTTAAATACAGGTACTATCCTATTGGGCTACGACTTATTGTTAGTTCGACACAACTGCAAACCTGCCCCATAGTTGCTTTATGATTTCTCTTGCTATCGACACTTCTGGAACCGTTTGTGCTGCCTGTATTTATGACAGTGAGCAAGGCAATGTGCTTGGTAAAAAAAGTGAAGATATTGGGCGCGGCCATGCTGAACATTTGATGGAAATAATTTCCGCAGCAATGAGCGAAGCAAAAGTTGAGCACGCGCAATTAGAGCGCATTATAACCTGCATTGGGCCGGGTAGTTTTACAGGGGTTAGAGTTGGCGTTGCTACCGCGCGCGGTTTTGGCCTTGGGTTAAAAATTCCTGTTATTGGTATCTCTAGTTTAGAAGCGCTTATTGAGGCGGCAAAATCAGCCACCACAGACAAATACGATGAAACTTGTTTTGGCGCTGTGCAAAGCGCTGGGCGCGGTGATGTTTATTGCCAATTTACTTATGATACAGAATTTAGCGCGGCAAACACCCCAATGGTTATTCCTTTGGAAAAATTACAAGCATCACCATTGATACAAAAAGCAGGTTTAATTCTTTGCGGTACGGCTGCACAAGAATTTTCCGAAGTTAAAATCTGTCAGATAGAAACAAGCCCATCTATGCAGATACTTGCAGATCTTGGCAGTGCAGTTGAGTTTGATGGCTCTCGCCCTGAACCACTTTATTTACGCAAACCAGACGCAAAACCTCAACAAGGGTTTGCAGTTGAGCGTCAAGATACCTAAATAGTCAGTTAAGTTAGAATGTTCGTTTTTTAGCTTTTGTTATTCTCGACTATTGGAATTGTGATGTTTAGCGTATTTCGCTCGCAAAAATTAGCAGTTAACAGCTTGGCTCTTGCCGAACTGAGCGACATTGCAGATATTCATAAAGCAAGTTTTCAAAAGGCTTGGGACGAGGACGAGTTAAACTCGACCATAAAAGCCAAAGGCGTGCATTGCCTAGCGGTTCACGATGTGACGAAATCTAAGCATGTCGTCATCGGTTTTTTGATTTATCGCATCACTGCCGATGAAGCTGAAATTATTACAATTGCCAGTTATCCAAATCATAGGCGCAAGGGTGTTGCCAGAGCTTTGATGGACGAAATGATCCGTATTTGTTTAACTGAGCGGGTTAAAGAAGTTTTTCTTGAAGTTGACGAGATAAACAGCGCGGCTTTAACCTTGTATAAAACCCTTAGCTTTGTAAAAGTTGGAGAGAGAAAAGGCTATTACAGCGCTACTAGGAGCAAACAAAATAGCACCTCTTCAAAAAAGCTACTTGAAAAACAATCCAGTACGGCTTTAATAATGAAGTTAGATTTAACCACCTAAAATATTTAGGCTTTAGCGACGCCTGAAATATTTAGGCTTTAACGAATGTGTTTGATAATTTGGCTGCAAGTTTTCGCCTTACAATAGTTTTGATAATTATAGCGTCTGTAACGTTAATTGCTGTGCCGATACAATTGATACTTATTGTAATGACACCAAAATTCTCACGTAAAATTCCAATGTATTGGCACAGATTTATTTTGCACCTTATTGGCGTTAGGGTGCATGTGCATGGGGAAACATCGAACACGCGTCCATTAATGTTGGTTGCCAACCATATTTCGTGGTCTGATATTTTAATCTTAGGAAGCATTACACCGCTTTGTTTTATTGCTAAAGACGAAGTGAAAAAATGGCCGGGTATAAACTATCTCTCACGCCTACAACGCACAGTATTCATAAATCGTGATAGACGTAGCGATGTTGCGAACCAAGCAGATTCGATTGCCGCACGTTTGGTAGAAGGTGATGTGATGGTTTTATTTGCAGAAGGCACTACTGGGGACGGTAATAAATTACTCCCTTATAAAAGCGCGCTTTTTGGAGCACCTCAGTCTGCACTTAATCAACACGGAATTGATGAAATTGTTATTCAGCCTGTGGCCCTTGCCTATAATAACTTGCATGGCATGCCACTAGGCAGGTTTCACCAGAGCGTAGCCGCATGGCCTGGGGATGTTCCACTTGCCTCTCATCTTGCAAGTTTTATAAAAGCAGGTGCATTTGATGTAGATGTAAGTTTTGGCGATGAACATATATTTAATGAGAAAACAAAGCGCAAAATCATTGCTAAAGAGGTATTTGAACAATCGCGCTTAATGTTCGCAAAAATGCGTCGACTCAATCACAATCTTTAAATATCGCTATTATTTACTGCCAAATGAAATCTAATCTTGATATGTGACGTATGTAGGGATAAAACCGCGCATCCAAGATAAAATTAAAGAAAAACAATGTCTGAACTTACAAACACACCAACGCATGTACCAATGCCAACGCCTGAAGACAATCCTGTGATTACAACTGCGGATGATAAGTCCACTGGTGGTAAAAATAATGGCAAAAAGGTTTTCATCAAAACCTATGGCTGCCAGATGAATGTGTATGACACAGAGCGCATGGAAGATGCACTTGCTCAAGATGGTTATACATCGACAGATGTGATGGAAGATGCAGATCTTGTTTTACTAAACACTTGCCACATTCGCGAAAAAGCCGCTGAAAAAGTATATTCAGATATTGGGCGTGTTAACAAAGTTAAAATTAAGCGTGCAAAAAAAGGTCTTAAAACAACACTTGGGGTAACGGGCTGTGTGGCGCAAGCCGAAGGCAAAGAGATTATGCACCGCGCGCCAATAGTGAATTTAGTTGCTGGGCCGCAAACGTATCACAACCTTTCGAGAATGGTTGAAGAGGCGGAAAGCGGAAAGCGCGTTGTTGAGACCGAATTTGAAATTGAAGAAAAATTTGCGAAATTAAAAACGCCCACGCGCAAACAAATCATTGCACGCGGCGTTGCTGCATTTTTAACAGTACAAGAAGGCTGTGATAAATTCTGCACATTTTGCGTTGTGCCTTATACACGCGGCGCTGAAGTTTCGCGCTCTGTTGACCAAATTATTGAAGAAGCCCATCGCTTGGTAGATGCGGGCGTGGGTGAAGTAACTTTACTAGGCCAAAACGTAAATGCTTGGCATGGCGCTAAAAACGGAAAAGAGTGGCGCTTGGGCGAACTGCTTTATAAGCTTTCAGAAATTGAGGGCTTAAAGCGACTTCGTTACACTACAAGTCACCCTATCGATATGGATGATGTGCTTATTGAAGCCCATGGTAAAATTGATAAGCTAATGCCTTATTTACATTTACCAGTGCAGTCTGGTTCTGATAAAATTTTAAAATCAATGAACCGCCACCACACAAGCGCAGAATATATGGACGTGATTAAGCGCGTTAGAAAAGTGCGTCCAGACATGGCAATTTCTGGCGACTTTATTGTTGGGTTTCCGGGCGAAAGTGATGAAGACTTTGAACAAACCATGGATTTGATTAGAGAAGTTGGATATTCATCTACCTATTCCTTTAAATATTCTGAACGCCCTGGAACACCAGGCGCTGAAATGGATAACAAAGTACCAGAATCAATAAAAGCTGAACGTCTTTTAAGGTTGCAAGCATTGTTGCGTGAACAGCTTATTGATTTTAATCAAAATTGCGTTGGCAAAGAGATGGATATTTTGATCGAGAAAAAAGGCCGTGATGCTGGCCAAATCGTTGGGCGTTCGCCATGGTTGCAAGCTGTTGTAATTGATGGTGATATGTCTGAGGTTGGCAATATTGTTCGCGTAAAGCCTAAAAGCGCCAATGCCGCAGCACTAATGGCAGATAGAATAAAGAGCTAGACATATTACTAAACAAAGATAATTATCGCAGACATAACTTTACGTATTTCCATAAATGAATTGAAGGCCCTACGGAGCACACATATTGAGCGTTAAACCTAAAAACTCTAAAGACACCAATACGGCTAAGAATAAAACTGCTCTTAAAAAAGCGACAAGCAAAGCAGCGCCAAAAGCACCTCAAAAAAGCGGCAAAGAACATTTGGCCCTGTCATTTGAAAACAATAAACTTGCAACACTTTTGTTTGGCAAGTTTGATGAACATCTTGCCATGATCGAGAACACGCTGAATATCAACGCGGTTTCGCGTGGCAATGAAGTGCATTTAGATGGAAATATCTCAGATGTTAATCGGGCACGTATTGCGCTTGAACATTTATTTGAAAGACTAGAGCAAGGTGATACACTTGAAGCTGGTGATGTCGCTGGTGCTATTAGAATGGCGATTGAACAAAATCAATTGGCGCTGCCTACCCTTGAAAAAAAGGGCCGATTAAATATGGCGCAAATTGCAACGCGCAAGAAAACTGTTCAAGCACGCACAAAAACGCAAGATGCTTATATTCGGGCAATGGACCGATGTGAACTGATCTTTGGCGTTGGACCAGCCGGTACTGGTAAAACTTATTTGGCGGTTGCATATGCTGCTTCATTATTAGAGCGCGGTGCAGTTGACCGCATCATCCTTTCACGTCCTGCTGTTGAAGCTGGTGAGCGCCTTGGTTTTTTACCAGGTGACATGAAAGAAAAAGTCGATCCGTATTTGAGACCGCTTTATGATGCACTTTACGACATGATGCCGGGCGAACAGGTAGAACGAGCCTTAACGTCTGGTATGATTGAAATTGCCCCCCTTGCCTTTATGCGTGGGCGTACCTTAGCAAATGCTGCTGTAATTTTAGACGAAGCGCAAAACACAACCTCCATGCAAATGAAGATGTTTTTAACCCGATTGGGTGAAAATTCTAAAATGATTGTAACGGGCGATCCTAGCCAAGTTGATTTACCTAGAGGTGAAATTTCTGGTCTGATTGAAGCGATGGAAATATTACCTGACATTGAAGGCGTTGCTAAATGTGTGTTCACCGCAAAAGATGTTGTGAGACACAGGCTGGTCGCAGAAATTGTGACCGCTTATGACAAAGCTACGGAAATAAAAATTTCTCAAAATAAGCACAATTCTAAGCCTAGATACAAATCATGACGGTTACGCCTACTAATTTGCCGCAAATTGATATTGCAATTCATACTGAAAACTGGCGTGCAATTTATAGCAATGAAGATGCACTACATTCGATTTGTGAAAAAGCAATATTGGCCAGCGGAAAAATTGCTTTACTAAGTTGGCCCCAAATGGCTGAACTTAGTATTGTATTTACCGATGATACAGAGATGACGGGCATTAACGGGGAATGGCGTAATATTCATAAACCAACGAATGTGTTGTCGTTTCCTGGCGATGACATTGAAGTGGGTGAGCCAGCTGGCCCTATGATTGGTGATATTATTTTTGCGTTTGAAACCATAGAGCGCGAAGCAAAAGAGCAAAGCAAAACATTTAAAAACCATCTAACGCATTTATTGGTTCATGGCTTTTTACATTTGTTTGGACATGACCACATAGAAGACTTAGAAGCTGAAAATATGGAAAGCCTAGAAACTAAAATTTTAGCATCATTGGCAATTAGTGATCCATATGACTAAGTAGATATTAACCGTTCGCTGTAAAAATTCTACATTACGCCGTAAATTTGATTATATTTGCGAATAATGTAAAATACAGCATAACTTTTCTTAAACTCATTTGCACAATAGGTAGCAAAACTAAAATGGCTAAAATAACTGCAGGCACTGATTCTTCGAGCGAGATTGGAGGTGCTGGCAAAACTGGTGGCGAGGCTTCTAGCGATACTAAGAGCGCTTCAGAATCTGCCCAACCTGAACCTGACAGTCCCAGCTCATCTCAAAAAAAATCAAATTGGATATCTCGTTTTTTCAAACGGAATAAAAACAATAACTTCAGAAATAAACTGAGTGACGCTTTAACGACAAACAGTCCTCATTCTGCAGATTTTGCGGTTGGTGAACGAACAATGCTTCGTAATATCCTATTGCTACAAGATGTTCGTGTTGAAGATATAATGATTCCACGTGTTGAAATTGAAGCCGTTGATATCGATACGCCGTTTGGCGAGTTACTCGTTTTGTTTGAAGAGTCCGATCATTCTCGTATGCCAGTATATGGTGAGACGCTAGACGATCCACGTGGCATGATTCATATTCGCGATCTCATGGCTCATTTAACCACGACTTCTGTTGATAAACGAAAATATAAATCTAAACTTTCATTAGATTTGAGCAAAGTAGATTTATCTAAAAAATTGAGCAAATTGAACATCATTCGCAAAGTGTTATTCGTTCCCCCTTCTATGCTTGCCGCCGACCTGTTAACTCGCATGCAAGCCACAAGGACGCAAATTGCATTGGTCATAGATGAATATGGCGGAACTGACGGGCTTATTTCACTTGAAGATATTGTTGAAGTAATTGTTGGCGATATTGAAGACGAGCATGACGATGATGAGACCTTGATCGTTGAGTTGGGTGATGGTCGTTTGCAATGTGATGCAAGGGCTGAGATTGAAGACATTCAAGAGATCTTGGGTTCGAACTTTGATGTTGGTGAACATGCACAAGATGCAGACACGATTGGTGGTGTGATTTTTTCTTTGCTAGGCCGTGTGCCAGTTAAAGGTGAAATGGTTGTCGCTTTTGGCTATGAATTTAACATCATCGATGCAGACCCTCGCCGCGTGAAAGCTGTGGATATGCGTCCTGTTAAGCGGTCATCATCTGCTAAATAGGGTCCCAAATAGTCTCGTGAAAATTCACTCAAAAACAAAACAAATCATTCGCTTGCCATTCGTTCGCGAGTCTCTTGCTCGAACTTGCATTGCAGATTAATCATTACTCCATATTTACTCTAATGATTCGGTGATGTTTTGATTGAAAGACTGGAAAAGCTTTCCGCTTGGTTTGTACTTACGTCTGGCAAAACTCGTTATGCAATTGCCTTTTTAGCAGGGCTGGCAACGGCCTTGTCTATGGCGCCCTTTGATGCCTTTCCGATTTTATTTTTTACCCTGCCAATTTTCATCTGGTTATTAGATGGTGCCTTTAGCGATGCGCGCGAAGGTGTTTTTGCACTTAATAAAACGTCGTTTTTAATTGGCTGGTGGTTTGGCTTTGGTTATTTTGTAGCAGGGCTTTGGTGGATTGCAAATGCGCTGCTCGTTGATGGAAATGCTTTTGCATGGGCTGTACCATTGGCAGTTATTGCACTTCCTGCTGGACTTGCCATCTTTTGGGGATTTGCCGCAATGGCAATGCGCTGGTTTTGGAGTGAAGACTGGACGCGCGTATTAATCTTCGCAGTATTTTTAAGCCTGTTTGAATATTTACGCGGAACACTGTTTACGGGCTTTCCTTGGAATACACTTGGCTACGCCGCAATGACTTTTCCAGTCACTATGCAATCTGTATCGGTGATCGGTCTTTATGGCATTACGTTTTTTGCGATAATCATATTTGCCTCACCCCTTATCGCACTTTCAACCAGCAATGCGGAAGGCGGCGTTGCTAAAAAACTATTGGCACTTAGTTTTATTTTGGCAATTACGCATGTTGGATATGGCACCTATCGCCTGTCTAATAATCCGACGCAATATGTTGAAGATGTTTCACTGCGCCTGGTCCAGCCAAATATAAATCAAGCAGATAAATTTAAACCTGAAAACAGCAGTAAAATTTTGGGAACGTATCTTCGTCTTTCTTCAAAGGAAGGCATTGAAAAAACTACCCATGTTATTTGGCCTGAATCTGCCTTTCCATTTTTTCTAACAGAACGCCGTGATGCGCTCGCTGCAATTGCGGCAATGCTTCCTGATGGCACTCAACTCATCACGGGTGCGGTACGAGCAGAACCAAGCGCTGCAGGCAATCCGTATGGCTATGTATATAACACGACCTATTCGATAAACTCCGAGGGCGAAATTCAAGATGCCGCTGACAAAGTTCATTTGGTACCCTTTGGAGAGTATTTGCCATTTCAAGAAACATTAGAGGCATTTGGCCTTAGGCAAATAACTCGCATGAGAGGTGGCTTTAAAGCTGGCGTTCAAAGGCGTTTACTTGATGGCGGCATTGCTGGCGCATTTTTACCGCTCATTTGTTATGAGATAATATTTTCTGGCGAGGCTGGAGAATACGCTAGTGAAAACAACGCACAAGCACGTTGGATCGTAAACGTAACCAATGATGCTTGGTACGGAAAAACCCCTGGACCTTATCAACATTCACGCCAATCTATCATACGCGGCGTAGAAATAGGGCTGCCGGTTATCCGTGTGGCCAACTCTGGAATTTCAACCGTAAGTGATCCCTTTGGGCGAATCACCAATTCAATTCCGTTGGGCATTGAAGGCATTTTAGACAGTAAATTACCAACAAGTGCAAAAATAACTATATTTTCCACATATGGAATGCTTCCGTTTTTTGCCCTTTTATTATGCATTTTTTCATTTTGCTTTTTCAAGGTCATTTTTAATAAGCATTAAGCAATTGATATATAAGGATAAAATAAAAATTATTTAAAATACAGTTGCAACTTATTATTGCAATTTAGTGACGTGTGTTTTAGAATAAAGTGTACCACATCATTTAAGGGGTTTGTGGGGCAAACCCTTTTTAAAACATAAGTGGTCTGGTATTAACTATAGTAACCCACATTTGTTCTGGCCCTCCCACAGGTTAGAACTATACAAACATCGACGAAGAGCGATGAGAAACGAGAAGACTATGGCCGTTGAAAAACGAAAACCAAATCCGATAGACATTCATGTAGGTAGCCGTGTGCGCCTACGCAGAACTATGTCGGGAATGAGCCAAGAAAAACTAGGCGAGGCCTTAGGGATTACATTCCAACAAATTCAAAAATATGAAAAAGGTGCCAATAGAATTGGTGCAAGTCGATTGCAACATATTGCAAGCGTCTTAAGCACGCCTATTTCATTTTTCTTTGAAGATGCACCTGGATCTGAAAACATACCAAAAGACGGGTTCGCTGAAACAAACTCTACTAATTACGTTGTAGATTTCCTATCTAGTTCAGATGGATTGCAACTGAATAGAGCGTTTGTGAAGATCGAAGATCCTAAAGTTCGTCGTAAGTTAGTTGAGCTTGCAAAAGTTTTAGCTAAAGACGACTAATAAAACTTCGAGTATATAGGTATAATTTACTTGACCTGTAGCGTCTAAGCGCTAAAACCGCTTAGTTTTTAAGGTGTGCGATGTTCGCACACCTTTCACCATGCAGAGGGCTTCAGGAGCTTATATCTATGGCACGCCAAAATTATCACTTCACAAGTGAATCAGTATCCGAAGGTCACCCGGACAAAGTCTGTGACCGTATTTCAGATGAAATTGTAGACCTAATCTACAAAGAAGCGCGCAAACAGGGCATAGACCCTTGGACTGTGCGAATTGCAGCTGAAACGCTTGCAACAACTAACCGCGTCGTAATCGCTGGTGAAGTTCGTGTTCCAAAAACACTTTTAAAAATCGACAAAAACGGAAATGAAGTTATTAATCCTTCAAGATTTCGTTCAGCTGCGCGCAGAGCCATTAAAGACATTGGCTATGAGCAAGACGGTTTTCATTGGAAAAAAGCAAAGATCGACGTTTTATTGCACAGCCAATCGGCTGATATTGCACAAGGCGTAGACAATGCTGCTGACAGCAAAGGCGCAGAAGGCGCAGGCGACCAAGGCATTATGTTTGGTTACGCATGTAACGAAACGCCTGATCTGATGCCTGCTCCAATTTACTACGCGCACAAAATGTTAGAATTGCTTGCTAAAGCTCGTAAATCTGGCGAGGGCGATGCTGGCAAACTTGGTCCAGACGCTAAGAGCCAGGTCACAGTTCGCTATGAGAATGGCAAACCTAAAGAAGTAACAAGCATTGTTCTTTCGACACAGCACATGGATGCGAGCTGGGATTCTAAAAAGGTTCGCGAAGTTGTTGAACCTTATATTCGTGAAGC
This sequence comes from Hyphomicrobiales bacterium, assembly GCA_002400845.2. GTDB lineage: Bacteria > Pseudomonadota > Alphaproteobacteria > Rhizobiales > Rhizobiaceae > Salaquimonas. The sequence continues at coordinate 20,579 of NVRK02000129.1, read as the reverse complement.
AATGGGCGACCTGCCAATTTCAGATGATTGTGTATGGCATGTGAACCCTACTGGTAAATTTGTTATCGGTGGACCAGATGGTGATGCTGGCCTTACAGGTCGTAAAATCGTTGTTGATACTTACGGCGGCGCTGCACCACATGGTGGCGGTGCTTTTTCTGGCAAGGACACAACAAAGGTTGATCGTTCTGCGGCTTATGCTTCTAGATATTTGGCTAAAAACATTGTTGCTGCAAAACTTGCTGACAAATGTACCATTCAATTGTCGTATGCAATTGGCGTGGCTCAGCCGTTAAGTATTTATGTAGACACACATGGCACTGGCAAAATTAAAGATGCTGTTCTTGAGACGATCATTGCTAAATCAATGGACTTATCGCCAACAGGCATTCGTACACATCTTGATCTTAATAAGCCAATTTATGCCAAAACTGCCGCTTATGGGCACTTTGGACGTAAAGCTGGCCGTGATGGTTCTTTCTCATGGGAAAAAACCGATCTTGTTAAAAAACTAAAAGAAGCTGTTAAAGCCCTTTAAGAAAAACACGTTAAACTTAAAAACGTAGCAAACAATGAAGGGTCAAAATGACTCAAAACATTGAAGATAAAGATAACAGCCGCTCCGATACACTTGGGGCGGCTGATGTGCATTTGGGTCAAGGCGAAAACGAAAAGCCAAATCACCCAGTGCGCGCAACCGAAGCTTTTTTTGGTCGACGCAAAGGCAAGCCTTTCAAAGCACACCAAGCAAAGCTTTATGCAGAATTATTGCCAAAACTCGCGATCGATATTGAAGCGCCTACCTGCACAGATTTAAAAACGCTGTTTCCTGATACTCCAGAAAAAATTGTTCTTGAAATTGGCTTTGGCGGCGGCGAGCATTTAATCCACCGCGCTAAATTACATCCAGAAATTGGCTTTATTGGCTGCGAGCCGTTTATGAATGGCATGGCAAAAGCGCTGTCCTCTATTGAACGCGAAGCTTTGACAAACATTCGCCTGTTTAATGAAGATGCGACGCAATTGCTTGATTGGTTGCCTGAGGCACAAATCGAACGTGTTGATTTACTTTACCCTGACCCATGGCCTAAAAAAAGACATTGGAAACGCAGGTTTGTGAACCAGAAGAATTTAGGCCGCATCCACAACGTTATTAGCCCAGATGGGGAATTTCGATTTGCTTCTGACATTGATACTTACATCAATTGGACGCTTAAACACTGTGATGACTTTAAGAAGTTTAAATGGAAAGCGACAAAGGCAAGTGATTGGCATGAGCCTTGGGAAGAATGGTATTCCACTCGTTATGAACAAAAGGCAATTCGAGAAGAACGCACGCCTGCATATTTAAAGTTTGCCCGCCTTTGATTTTACAACGTTGATATTACGACTTTGATATTGCGCGACATTTTGGTTTGCGCAACTGGCATATTAGGTGTATTGCAATATCTTTCAGCCATTGGTAAAAATTTATTACCACTTACAGCCCAGATGAATTCAAAGAGGTACTATGCGCCTAAAACACTGTCATAATTTTCAAGATTTTAGAACACTTGCTCAAAAACGCCTGCCCAGCCCGATATTTAATTATATTGATGGCGGCGCAGATGATGAAAGTACGCTTCGCAGAAACACAACAGCCTTTGACGATTGCGATTTGGTACCAAGGGTTTTGCAGGGCGTAACTGACATTGATATGTCGACAACCGTTATGGGCCAAAAACTGGACCTACCATTTTATTGTTCGCCTACGGCATTGCAGCGTTTATTCCACCACCAAGGTGAAAACGCTGTTGCAGCGGCGGCCGATAAATATAATACGATGTTTGGGGTTTCTTCACTTGGCACTGCCAGCATAGCTGAGATACGCGAAAAATATAACAATCCGCAGGTCTATCAATTTTACTACCATAAAGATCGCGGCCTCAACAAAGCCATGATGGAAAGCGCTAAAAAAGTCGGCATTAATGTTATGATGCTGACTGTTGATAGTATTACGGGCGGCAATAGAGAGCGCGACCTTAGAACAGGATTTTCTATTCCGTTCAAGCTTACCATTAAAGGCGCGTTGCAATTTGCGATCAAACCGATGTGGGGCATAAATTATGTGACGCATCCAAAATTTAAACTTCCGCAATTAGATGAACACATCGATTTTGATGGTGGCGCATTATCCATCGGTCGTTATTTCACCGAAATGCTAGACCCATCTTTGACATGGGAAGATGTTGCAGAAATGGTAAAACTATGGGACGGCGAATTTTGCTTAAAAGGCATAATGAGCGTTGAAGATGCAAAACGTGCGGTAGAAATTGGCTGTACGGGCATCGTTATCTCTAACCACGGAGGGCGCCAATTAGATGGTTCACGCAGTGCCTTTGACCAATTAGCAGAAATTGTTGATGCGGTTGGCGATAAGATCGACGTTCTTATGGATGGCGGTATTCAGCGTGGTACACATGTTCTTAAAGCTTTATCACTTGGTGCAAAGGCCGTTGGTATTGGACGCGGATATTTATATCCACTTGCCGCCGCTGGTCAGCCAGGTGTTGAACGTGCAATTGGTCTACTAAAAACAGAAATTGAACGTGACATGCGCTTAATGGGCTGTTCTAAGGTGAGTGATTTAACACGCGATAACTTGCGCTTTAGGTAGTTATTAAAAATTATCTATGCTGGCACGCTTTATTTTAGAGTGCCAGCACCTTTCTATAAGTCTACTTAACTGTAATTTTAATTACTTTAGATGACACTGGTGGATTGTGCGGAATATGATCTTTATCTCCCAACACCAATTGCAAAGTATGAGTGCCAGATTTTAGATCAAGGCTAGTCTCTGTTTGCCCCTTGCCATAGTGAATATTATTTTCATCCGAAATAATATTTGCATCTAATTCATCTTTACCATCTTCACCCTCACCCAATGGCTCTCTGTCTAAAAATAAGTGATGGTGCCCAGTGTTTTCCTTGTCCGTACCCGCTGGCGCTATGCCCATTCCTGACAATCCAAAAATGACTGTAACAGGACTTGATACGACATCCCCATCTTTTAGATTTACGATATATTGCGTTGTTCCTGCAACCGACGCTGTCTCACCAGCAAATGCTAGGTTCATTGACACTACAAGACATGCGGCTGATAAAAAAAGTATTTTTTTCATGTTTAATATTCCCATTAAAATTTAGTTTTCTAAGTGTTGCGAGTTCATTTTGTTCACGCTACGATTAAACGTTGCAAGGTGGATATTTATTCGAATGTTTTTTAAAAAAAGTCAACAAAGGCAAATTGGACAGCATTTAGAGGAAATATTTCCTAGATTGTGGCGTTATTGTTTAACGCTTACTGGAAAAAGACATTTGGCTGATGACCTTGCGCAAGCGGCATGCTTACGAGCACTGGAAAAATCTGATAACTTTAAATCAGGCACCAAATTTGATCGTTGGCTTTTTACAATCACATATCGCCTTTGGATAGATGAGTTAAGAAAGAAAGCAGTAAGAACTGGACATGGTCTATTTTCTATTGAAGATATCAATCTATCTGACCCAAGCCCTAATCCAGAATCTCATTTGATGATAAATGAAACGGTCAATAAGATATTGAAACTTCCTGAAGCGCAACGAATTGCAGTTGGCCTCGTTTATATGGAAGGCTATAGCTATAAAGAGGCTTCAAACATATTGGACATACCGATTGGCACAATTATGAGTCGACTATCTGCCGCTCGAGTAAAGCTTTCAGATAAAACAACGCAAAAGAGTAAAGCAGTATGATCGATCCTGTAAAAATAACAGATGAAGAAATTACGGCTTATTTGGATGGTGAATTTGAATACACCCTAGCTGCTGAAATTGAAAATGCTATAAACAACAATCCTGCGTTTGCTTCTAGGGTTAAAGCCCTGTCGATTGACAAACAAAATTTTGAAAAAGATTATGATGGGCTACTTGAAAAAGCTCCTCGCGCACCAAATTTTGCCAATAAAAAAACGACCTTGAATAAATCATTTTCTGGGGAATTTTTTGGATTATCAGGCATAATAATAGGCAAGATCGTGGCAGTCGCTTGTTTGGTATTATTGCTTGGCGCTGGGATAGGGTCTTATTCTACGAATTACTCTCAGCCCAAATGGATAAATTATGTGGCGAGCTATCAATCGCTTTATTCCAAAAACACGTTAGCCCACATCAATCAAAATGAATTAGAAGCAACTCAAGAACTTAAAAGAGTTTCTGCTGCTATTGGGCGTGACATTGCGCTTGAAAATTTAAAACTCCCCGATATTTTAAATTACAAACGGGCGCAAATATTAAATTTTAGAGGCCAAGATTTGATGCAAATTACGTATTTGTCTAAATCAGGTGTTCCAATTGCTTTGTGTATTATGCGTTTTGAAACGACTGGACAAAAACCAGAAGCACCTCAGTTTAATACTTTAGAAGGCATGCAATCTGGGTATTGGCAGCAAGGTGGATATCAATTTTTCTTAATTGGAGGCACGGATGATGCCTTAATAAAGATCCTCTCAAATGAGTTTAAAAACAGAATTTTGTAGCTTCTGTCTCAAAAATCATGTGGACTCTTGCAATTGTATCTAAGCAGGCGTATATAGGCGTTACATTATCCGAGCATTTGCTAGGGTGGGCGATGAAAATCACCCGCTCTTTTTTATTGCTTAATTCAAGGTTTCGCATCTTTTGCATGTGCCAATTTCTTATTGGCCCAACACACAAGATGAAACTTAACAATATGAGAATTTAAATTTGACCACTGAATCAACCACTGTACCGGCCCTTAATGAGCCAAGATTAATTGCTGAAAGCGGACAAGAAGCACAGATCGCGGCACTTTTAGAGCCAGAGATCACCTCTCTTGGTTTTCGTCTTGTGCGCATTCGTCTTACGCAGATTAATGGTATGACATTGCAAATTATGGCTGAACGCCCTGATGGCTCTATGAGCGTAACAGACTGCGAAGCAATTTCGCGGGGCATCTCGCCTATTCTAGATATTGAAGATCCTATTCATTCAGAATATCACCTTGAGATATCTTCTCCTGGAATTGATCGCCCATTGGTACGTATCTCTGACTTTGAAAACTGGGCAGGTCATGTTGCTAAACTTGAGACACACCAATTGGTAGATGGTCGCAAACGCTATAAAGGCACAATATTGGGCGTCGAGGGTGATAAAATCACATTCCGCCGTGAAAGCATTGCGGAGGGTGAAAACGAAAACTTCATTCTATCTGCAAGTGATATTGCAGAAGCAAAATTGATATTATCAGACGATTTAATACGCGAAGCTTTGCAACGTGATAAAGCATTGCGCAAAGCTAACGGTGTTGAAGACGGCACCACCGATACTGATGAAACAGATACAGACAGTTAAGAATTCAACTTAGGTTTTAAGCTTTTAAAAAGAGTAAGGCCAAATTTTCAAACACCCCACCAAATAAATTTTGGGGAATACAGGAGACTAAAAATGGTTGTCAGCGCTAACAGGCTAGAGCTTTTGCAAATTGCAGATGCAGTGGCACGGGAAAAATCAATTGACCGTTCTATTGTTATTGATGCAATGGCTGAGGCTATTCAAAAAGCTGCAAAGTCACGCTATGGTCAAGAGACAAACATTTTAGTTGAGATCGACACTAAAACTGGCGAAATTCACCTCCAACGTATTTTGGAAGTTGTTGAACACGCTGAAGATTATTCTACTCAAATTCCTTTAGATCTTGCAAGAGACAAAGATCCTGAAGTTGAAATCGGTGGTCAAGTTTCTGAAACGCTACCACCAATGGACTTTGGTCGTATTGCTGCTCAATCTGCTAAGCAAGTTATCGTACAAAAAGTACGTGAAGCTGAACGCGACCAGCAATTTGGCGAGTTTAAAGACCGCATTGGTGAAATCATCAATGGAACCGTTAAACGTGTTGAATATGGCAATGTAATTGTTGACCTTGGTAAAGGTGAAGCAATTATCCGCCGCGATGAGACTATTCCTCGTGAAAACTTTAGATATGGCGACCGTGTTCGTGCTTACATTTATGATGTACGCCGCGAACAGCGTGGGCCACAGATTTTCTTATCTCGTACACACCCACAATTCATGGCTAAACTATTCACCATGGAAGTGCCTGAAATTTATGACGGCGTGATTGAAATTCGTTGCGTTGCCCGTGACGCAGGTTCTCGTGCTAAAATCGCGGTCATCTCGAACGATAGCTCGGTTGATCCAGTTGGGGCTTGTGTTGGTATGCGCGGATCGCGCGTACAGGCTGTTGTTGGTGAATTGCAAGGCGAGAAAATTGATATTATTCCATGGTCTCCAGAACCAGCTTCGTTCATCGTGAACGCACTTCAACCTGCTGAAGTTTCTAAAGTTGTTTTGGACGAAGAAGCAGAGCGCATTGACGTTGTGGTTCCTGATGACCAGCTATCACTGGCAATTGGCCGTCGTGGTCAAAATGTACGTCTAGCATCACAGCTTACTGGCTGGGATATCGACATCATGACTGAACACGATGAAAGTGAACGTCGCCAAAAAGAATTTGCCGATAACACAGCTAAATTTATCGAAGCGCTTAACGTTGACGAAATGGTTGCGCAGCTTCTAGCTTCTGAGGGCTTTGGCTCTGTTGAAGAAGTTGCTTATGTAGAAGCGGTTGAAATTTCTTCAATTGAAGGGTTTGATGATGATACAGCTGACGAGTTACAAGCACGCGCTAAAGAGTTCTTAGACAAACAAGCAAAAGAGCTGGATGACGAGCGCAAGAAACTTGGCGTTTCTGATGATTTACTTCAAATTGATGGCTTAACATCTGCAATGCTTGTTGCACTTGGTAAGGAAGACATTAAATCTCTTGAAGATTTTGCTGGTTGCGCAGTGGACGACCTTTGCGGTTGGACAGAACGTAAAGATGGCGAAGTTCAGCGCTTTGATGGCGCTTTAAAAGACTTTAAAGTGTCACGCGTTGATGCTGAGCATATGGTTATGTTTGCCCGTGTTAAAGCTGGCTGGATTGACGAAGCTGATTTACTTCCAAAAGTTGTTGAAGGCGAAGAAGCAGAAGCCGTTGTTGGTGAAACAGAAGCTGATGTCGTATTTGCTGAAGTAACAGAAGAAGTAGCTGTTGCAGAAGCGCCTGCTGAAATTGAGACTGCTGTAGAAGCAGAAGTTGAAGCTGAAACTATTCCAGATGCTGGCACAGAACAAAACTAAGGCGATTAGAGAAATCTAAGTCGAAGAAACATATGAAACATAATGCAATTGATGGGAGTGACGAAATGAACCCGCGCAGTTGCATTGTAACAAAGACCGAAACAGACAAAGATAACCTTATTCGGTTTGTTGAAGCGCCAGATGGCATGGTAATTCCTGATTTAAAAGGAAATTTACCGGGCCGTGGTGTTTGGGTTTTAAGCAATAAAAAAACCGTGGCATTGGCTGTTGAGAAAAAGCTATTTGCCAAGGGGTTTAAAAAACAAGTCCAGACAGACGCAAGTCTGCCTGAACTTACAGGCAGACTGATTAGAGAAAAGGCCCTACGCACACTTGGTATGGCTAAAAAAGCTGGTGTCATTGTGAGCGGCTTTTCAAAAGTAAATAACTCTGTTCGTTCTGGTAAAGCTGTTATGCTGTTTCATGCAAAAGACGCGGCAGATGATGGAAAACGTAAGCTTGCTTCGGCAACTGCCTATGTTGACCATATGGGCGGCGATAAAATTGATGTCTTTACTATTTGGACCATTGACGAGATGAGCCAAGTACTAGGTATAAACAATGCAGTGCATGTAGTGGCAGTTTATGGCGGCGCTACGAAGAATTTAATGGCCTGTGTCAAGCAAATGCAGGCCTATGAACTGGGTTGATTTAGCCAGTTTCGAAAAGAATTGATACGAATACGTATTTGGGGCTGGATTTTTTGGCTCTAAAGGTCCAAAAAGCGCACGAAGCTTTTAAATTGTCTTGAGGTTTTAAGTAATTTTGAGTGCTGAACACGAAATACACGAACTAGGTTTGTAATGAGCGATAACAATAACGACGAAAACAACAACGGTACTGACGCTAAGAAAACACTTAGTCTTTCTGGTGCTGGCCTTTCTAAAGGCACTGTGAAACAAAACTTTTCACATGGGCGGTCAAAGTCTGTGGTTGTCGAGACACGTAAGCGCAAAATTGTAATGCCAGGCGATAAGCCAGTGGCAGTTGCGGTTCCTGTTGCACCTGCACCTGCGGCCCCTGCATCTACTCCAGTTCAAGCGAAAGCACCTGTTACTCAAGCAAGAGCGCCTATTGCTCCAGCTTCGCCAAGAAGACCAAAACCAAGACCAATTCAAATACAGGGTGGCCTTTCTAAAAATGAAATGGCGGCTCGCACACGTGCTTTGGCGCTAGCAAATGCTCGCCAAGAAGAAGACAGAATAAAAGCAGAGGCCGACGCTAAAAAGCAAGCCGACCTTAACGCACGCCGTAAAGCGGACAACGAAGAGACTAGACGCCGCGAAGAAGAAAAAAATAAACGCGACAAAGATAAAAACGAAGCAGAAGCGCGTGAAAAAGCGTCTATTGCATCTGCCGCGTCTGCTGCTGCTGATCCTGACGCGATTAAAAAACCAACACGCGACGATCCAAATAAAGCGGCTAATAAAACAAAAGAATTAAAACCTTTTGAGCGTAAGAAAACTGAAGAGCCGGCTAAGCCTACTCGTACAAAAGGTGGCAACGATCGCCGCCGCACAAAACTTACGCTTACAAATGCGTTAGATGATAATAAACGTGGACCTTCGCTTGCTGCGATGCGTCGCCGCCAACAAAAAGCAAAACGTGCCGCTATGGGCGCAAATACACCACGCGAAAAGATTTCTCGCGAAGTGCAATTGCCTGAAACAATCACGGTTGCAGAATTTGCGGCTCGTATGTCTGAGCGTTCTGTAGACGTTATTAAGCACCTCATGAAAGAGGGCCAAATGCTTAAGCCTGGCGATGTTATTGACCAAGATACAGCAGAACTTATTGCTGCTGAATTTGGCCACACAGTGCGCCGCGTTGCTGAAAGTGACGTTGAAGAAGGTCTATTTGATAGACAAGATGTTGACGCTGATAAAAAGCCACGCCCTCCTATTGTGACTATTATGGGTCACGTTGACCATGGTAAAACCTCTTTACTTGATGCAATTCGTAACGCGAAAGTAGTTGATGGCGAAGCTGGCGGCATTACACAGCACATTGGTGCTTATCAAGTTGAGAAAAATGGCCAGCTGATTACCTTTATCGATACACCTGGTCACGAAGCCTTCACGTCAATGCGTGCACGTGGTGCGCAAGCGACTGATATTGCAATTCTAGTGGTTGCGGCAGACGATGGCGTTATGCCTCAAACAATTGAATCTATTAGCCACGCAAAAGCGGCTGGTGTTCCAATTATTGTTGCTGTGAACAAAATTGATAAGCCAGACAGTGAGCCGAACAAAGTTAGAACTGAACTTCTACAACATGAAGTTTTTGTTGAAACTATGGGTGGTGAGACTTTGGAAGTTGAAGTTTCTGCACTTAAAGGCACAAACCTTGATAAATTGCTTGAAGCTATTCTACTTCAATCTGAACTGCTTGAGATTACTGCAAACCCAGACCGCTCTGCGGATGGTGTTGTGATTGAATCTCAGCTTGATAAAGGCCGTGGCCCTGTTGCTACTGTTCTTGTTAAGGGCGGCACACTTCGCACTGGCGACATTGTTGTTGCTGGTAACGAATGGGGTAAAGTTCGCGCACTCGTAAACGACAAGGGCGATCAGCTAAAAGAAGCATTGCCTTCTATGCCTATCGAAGTATTGGGCCTATCTGGCGTTCCTTCTGCAGGCGATCAATTTACAGTCGTAGAAAATGAAGCTAAAGCACGCGAAATTACAGAATATCGCCAACGTCTATCTCGTGACAAAGCGGCAGCTCGCAATGCGGGTTCACGCGGTTCACTAGAACAAATGATGTCTAACCTACAAACCAGCGATCTAAAAGAAGTTGCTGTGTTGGTTAAAGGTGACGTGCAAGGTTCTGTTGAAGCAATTTCGCAGTCATTGAGCAAACTGGGCACAGATGAAGTTGCAACGCAGATTATTCATAGCGGTGTTGGCGGGATTACAGAATCTGATGTTTCATTGGCAGCAGCTTCTGGTGCGCCTATCTTAGCGTTTAACGTTCGTGCGAATAAACAAGCGCGTGATATGGCCGAAGCTGAAGGCATTGAAATTCGTTACTACTCAATCATTTACGATCTAGTAGATGATATGAAAAACGTACTTTCTGGCTTGCTTACACCAGAGCGCCGCGAAACATTCTTGGGTTACGCGGAGATATTGGAAGTGTTCAACGTTTCCAAAGTTGGTAAAATTGCTGGTTGTCGTATTACAGAAGGCAAAGTGGAACGTGGTTCAGGCGTGCGCCTACTACGTGACAATGTTGTTATTCACGAGGGCAAGCTTTCTACGCTTAAACGCTTCAAAGACGAAGTTAGTGAAGTTCAAGGTGGTCAAGAATGCGGTATGGCATTTGAAAACTACCAAGACATTCGCAAAGGCGATCAGATCGAGTGCTTCCGCGTTGAACATATCGAACGTAAACTAGACTAAGTCTCTTTAACGTTTTAAATTCTTATCATTGGCCTTTGCGGTCCTATTCCGCAAAGGTACAAAGGAAAATTATCATGAGTAAAAAAGGCAAAGGCCCTTCTACGCGTCAATTACGTGTGGGCGAAATAGTGCGTCATGCGATTACGCAATTATTGCAACGTGGCGAGATTCCAGATCCATTGTTGGAAAAAACAATCATCTCGATTACCGAAGTTTCTATGACACCTGACCTTACAATCGCTACAGCTTGGGTTTCTGCTTTAGGCGTTGAAGATACGCAACCTGTTATTAAGGCGCTTGCGACACACGCTAAATACATGAAACGTAAATTAGGCCCGACCCTTCGTAATATGAAGCATATGCCAGATTTACGCTTTAGAGCCGATACCAGTTATGATAATTATTCAAAAATAACGGACCTTTTAAATTCACCAAAAGTATCTCAAGATTTAGATAAAAAGAATGTTGTTGAACCTGATTTAAGCGGTGACCTTGCTTCTCGTAATGAGGCAGCAGACGAATAATGGCGCGCCAACGTATTAAAAAGGGTCGTCCAATTTCTGGTTGGATTATTCTTGATAAGCCTTTAGAAATGGGTTCAACGACCTGTGTATCTAAAATTAAGTGGCTGTTTAAAGCTGCTAAATGTGGTCATGCAGGCACGCTAGATCCGCTTGCTACGGGCATGTTGCCAATTGCTTTGGGCGAAGCTACCAAAACTGTTCCCTATGTTATGGATGGCGCTAAAACATATCTTTTTTCGGTTACTTGGGGTGCACAAACTAGCACAGATGATCTTGAAGGTGAAGTGACGGATAAATCTGACAAACGCCCAAGTGAAGAAGATATCAAATCTATTCTTGCCAAATACACAGGCGACATTCAACAAGTGCCACCCAAATATTCTGCGATCAAAATAAATGGTCAACGCGCTTATAAGTTAGCGCGTGATGGCGAAGAAGTTGAAATTAAGCCACGCCAAGTTTCTATCTACAAAATTGAAATTATAGAAACACGCGACGAAAACATAACTGTCTTTGAAGTTGAATGCGGCAAAGGCACTTATGTGCGCTCCCTAGCACGTGATATGGGCAATGACCTTGGCTGTTATGGTCACATAAGCGAATTGCGCCGTGTTTCTGTTGAGCCGTTCAACGAAGAAGATCTCATCACGCTGGATAAGCTGATTGAGCTTGAAGGCAATTTAGAAGGCCTAGACGCAGCAATATTACCGACAGGTATTGTGCTAGACGAATTGGAAGAAGTACCCATTAGTAAAGAGCAAGCACAACGGGTGCGTGCTGGTAATCCTGTATTACTCGTTGGCCGCGATGCGATTATTCAGGCCGATGAAGCTTTTGCCAGCTTTGGCAGCGATTTGGTTGCAATTGGCGAAGTTGAAAAAGGTTCGTTTCACCCAAAGCGCGTGTTTAAATCATCTAGTTTGTAGTTTTAGATCACCTAACTAATATTAAATCGCCACTAGAAATTACAACTAAAAATTGTCACACTTCATAATCGAAATCAATTTCGGTAATGGAGGATAGCAATATGGTTTTCAAACAATTTTTAAAAAGCAAAATATTACTGGTTTGTGTAGGCTTAATTTTTGGAATTATTTCTAGCACGGCAATTGCACACGCAAACTGTTCTAAAATAACACCTACCAAGCAGGGCGAAGTTTATTTCCTTCGTGGATTAGCAAATATCTTTTCACTGGGTCTAGATGTTATGGCGAAACGGGTAACAGAAGATGGTTTGAAAAACTGTGTCTTTAACCATCACCACTGGAATACGCTCGCTGGCGATCTAATCGCTCGAAACTCACTAGGCCAAATTTCTTATCCTGTTATCATTGTTGGGCACTCGCTTGGTGCAAATGTAGCACCTTTATTAGCGACCAAATTAGGCGCACATAACATTCCAGTTTCTTATGTTGTTATGCTGGACCCTGTTGAAGCAGAACCTGTTGGCCCAAATGTAAATGAAGTCGTAAATTATTATCTTCCTAAGCACAAAGAAACGCGCATATTTGCGGCCGAAGGCTTTACTGGCACAATTGAAAACATAAATGTTCATTTGCGCGGCGGCATCAACCATTTTAACATTGATGAAAACCCAGCTATTTGGGACGAAATCCATCACAGAATCAAAGAACTTACCGATCCTGAAATAATGGAAATGGAAGCTGTAACACAGGCTAAATAATCGTGATATCTAACGCCCCATAAAGTGCTGGTATTTTTGCTTTAATTCCACTATAGGAACTACAAATAGCGGGCTTTTGTCCGTTATTTTGCATTAATGGCCCTTGCTAGACGACATCTTGGCTGCGGGCGACACATACAATCGGGTTATTTCTTACGAAATACCCATATTACAAAGGAACTATCGATGTCGATTACACCTGAGCGTAAAGCTGAACTAATTAAAGATTATGGTACTAAAGAAGGTGACACTGGTTCACCTGAAGTACAAGTAGCCATTCTTTCTGAGCGTATTGCTAACCTTACAGAACACTTCAAAGGTCATAAAAAAGACAACCACTCACGTCGTGGTCTTTTGGCTATGGTTTCACAACGTCGTCGTTTACTTGACTACGTTAGAAGCATTGAAGAAGCCCGTTATAAGTCGCTAATCGAGCGTCTTGGTTTGCGTCGCTAAATAATTTTCGGCGGGTTTGGTTTTACAAGCCCGCCGTTTTTACTCATCACCATGGTATTATTTATGCGACCTGTTGATGATACGTAATCAGACTTCATTTGGGGGCAGGATTACAAGATATCTGTAGCTAATGATTAGCAAATACTTTCAGATCTCTCGTTGTCTTGCCCGTGAATTCTAAAAAACGCATGAAACACATTTTAAAGTGAGTGTCTGTTTGATTGAAAGCCCAATAGGGGAACCCGACAGGCCACTTTATATATTTAAGGTAAAAGATATTGTTTGATCATCATCTTATTGAAATTGAATGGGGCGGCCGCCCTTTAACTATTGAAACTGGTAAAATTGCACGTCAAGCTGACGGTTGTGTCATTGCTACATACGGCGAAACTGCTGTAATGTGTGCGGTTGTTTCTGCAAAGTCACCAAAGCCTGGCATGGATTTCTTTCCACTGACAGTAAACTACATTGAAAAAGCATATGCTGCTGGTAAAATTCCAGGTGGCTTTTTCAAACGTGAGGCGCGTCCTTCTGAAAACGAAACACTAGTTTGTCGTTTGATTGACCGCCCTATCCGTCCTCTATTTGCAGATGGCTACAAAAACGAAACACAAGTAACTTGTATGGTTTTAAGCCACGACATGGAAAACAACCCAGACATCGTTGCAATGATTGCAACGTCTGCGGCGCTTGCAATTGCTGGTCTTCCGTTTGAAGGCCCAATTGGTGGTGCGCGCGTTGGTTTGATTGATGGCGATTATGTGCTTAACCCTAACATTGACGAGATGGACGAGTCTGATCTTGACTTAATCGTTGCTGGTACTAAAGACGCTGTTCTTATGGTGGAATCAGAAGCTAACGTTCTTAACGAAGAAGTTATGCTTGGCGCTGTGATGTTTGGTCACGAAGAGTTCCAACCTGTTATTGACATGGTTCAAGAACTTGCTGACAAATGTGCGAAACCTACAAGAGAGCACGTTGTACCTGACCATAGCGATCTTGCTAAGAAGCTTGCTAAGCTTGTTGGTAAAGACATCGAAAAAGCTTACAAAATTTCTGATAAGCAAGACCGTTATTCAGCTCTTGATATTGCAAAAACAAAAGCAAAAGCTAAATTCTTGGATGATGAAGCATCTGAAGATGAAGCAAATGTACTTGGTGAAGTATTCAAATCTGTACAAGCTAAAGTGGTTCGCGGTTCTATTATCAAAACTGGTAAACGTATCGATGGACGCGATCTTTCAACTGTTCGCGCTATTGCTAGTGAAGTTGGCATTTTGCCAAGAACACACGGTTCTGCATTGTTCACACGCGGCGAAACACAAGCGATTGTTGTTGCGACCCTTGGTACAGCAGACGACGAGCAAATGATTGACGCGCTAACTGGCACATACAAAGAGCGCTTTATGCTGCACTATAATTTCCCTCCATATTCTGTGGGTGAAACAGGCCGTATTGGCTTTACATCACGCCGTGAAGTTGGTCATGGTAAATTGGCTTGGCGTGCTATTCGTGCGGTTCTTCCATCAGCTGAAGAATTCCCATACACATTGCGTGCGGTTTCTGAGATTACAGAATCTAACGGTTCTTCTTCTATGGCAACTGTTTGTGGTACTTCTCTTGCATTCATGGATGCTGGTGTTCCACTTAAAGCGCCTGTTGCTGGTATCGCTATGGGCCTTATTAAAGAAGGCAAAAACTATGCTGTTCTTTCAGACATCTTGGGCGATGAAGATCACCTAGGTGACATGGACTTTAAAGTTGCTGGTACTTCAGAAGGCATTACATCTCTTCAAATGGATATCAAAATCACTGGTATTACAGAAGAGATTATGAAGATTGCTCTCGATCAGGCTAAAGAAGGCCGTAACCACATTCTTGATGAAATGGCGAGCGCACTGACAGAAGGTCGTTCTGAGCTTGGTGAGTTTGCACCACGCATTGAAACTTTCAAAATTCCTACTGATAAAATCCGCGAAGTGATTGGTTCAGGTGGTAAAGTGATCCGCGAAATCGTTGAGAAAACTGGCGCGAAAGTTAACATCGAAGACGATGGTACTGTTAAAGTTGCTTCTTCCTCTTCAAAAGAAATCGATGCGGCTGTTACTTGGATCCGTTCAATTACTGATGATCCAGAAGTTGGCGTTATCTACGAAGGTACTGTTGTTAAGTGCGTAGACTTTGGCGCATTCGTAAACTTCTTCGGCGCTAAAGACGGCCTGGTTCACATTTCTCAACTTGCTAATGAGCGCGTTGGTAAAACAACTGACGTTGTTAAAGAAGGCGGAAAAGTTTGGGTTAAACTGATGGGCTTTGATGATCGTGGCAAGGTTCGCCTTTCTATGAAAGTTGTCGATCAAGAAACTGGTAAAGAGATTGTTGAAGAAAAAGGCGACGACGCTTAATTTAAAAACAACTCTTAATAAGTATTTTAAAAGGCCGGACATTTGTCTGGCCTTTTTTATTGTCTAGTTTTCTTGAGATTAGTTTGTTTGCCTGTTTTGCAGGGTTGATTGATAGGGGATTTTACGCAATTATATTGATGGGCGACATTGATAATTTTGTTAGGGGTATCCTCATGAAACCGATTTTGCTTGGCCTAGCCGCACTTATTTCCATACTTTTATTGGCTTCGTGTCAGACACTTTCTAATGAAGAATGTAACTCTGCCGATTGGCGCGTGATTGGCGAACAAGATGGCGCGAATGGTGAAGACCCTCAAAAACGATTTGGGGCCCATGCAAAATCATGCGACAAAGCTGGTGTTGTGGCAAATCAAACACTTTGGAACCAAGGCTACCAAATTGGACTGCGTAGATTTTGCACACCCTTAAATGCTTTATCCCATGGGCAAAAAGGCAAAGTGTATGCCAACAACTGCCCAGTTGATTTAGCCCCTAATTTTAGAGTTGGTTATGATCTTGGTGTTTTACATTATACAAAATCGAGAGAGATTTCTAATCTGCGTAGTAGAATTAACAGTGTAGAGTTTTCTATCAAAGACAAAGAAAAGAAAATCAGCGAAGGCAAAGTCGATCAACGAGATACCCAATATCGCATAAGAGATGATAGAAGAGCCATTAATGAACTTAACCGTGACATTGGCAGAAAAGAAGCTGAGTTAACTGCCATTGAAAGAGACATGGCAAGCTTTCGTTACAATTATGGCAATGCAAATGTTGTAGGCCCTGCCCTAACGCCTCGACAGGCTAATTATTAGGTTCTTAAAATTGATGCCATAAGATTCTACTCTTATCACCCTTGCACGTGATGCAATTTTGTGGTCTTGCAGGCCCATGAAAAACAAATCAGATTATTTAGACGCGCTTGTTCTTGCGATTGATCGCCAGCTTGTAAACCTTGGCAAAAACGCAGGTGAGACACTGCTTTTAAACGCAATTCCACTTCCACAAATTGACGACGACTTTGTTGCAAGCTTTGCATGCGAGCAAGGGTTTAGGCCAACTTATAATGCGCTTAAGGAAGCGGGCTATAATGTTGAGCCGCGTTCAGAATTAACGCAATATTCAAATGCAATTGTAATTGCTGGGCGTGTGCGCAAGGTAAATGAAATAAACATTTGCCGCGCGTGGAATGCCACGACAGAGGGTGGCACATTAACTGTTGTGGGCGACAAGAACACTGGCATCCAACCACTTCGAAAATGGGTTGGACAGCGCACAGAGATTACTGAGAGTTTTTCAAAATATCATGGCCTTGTCTTTACCTCCCAAAAAAGCGGTGATGAATGGCCTGTTGAAAATGGAGACATTGAGTTTGACGATTACAAAACTACCAAGGGCATGTTCTCAGCAGATGGCCCTGACAAAGGCAGTAAGGTTTTAATTGATTATTTTGATAATAGGCTTAGAGGCAAGGTTGCAGACTTTGGCGCAGGCTGGGGATTTTTGTCTAATGAGGCTTTAAAAGTTGCACCGCGCATAGAAAGCGTTGACCTTTATGAAGCTGATTATTTGTCGCTTGAAAGCGCAAAACAAAATGTGCGCACTCAAACACCAACCAGCTTTAACTGGACAGATTTAACTGCTGAATTTAAGAAAAAGCCCTATGACTGGGTGCTGATGAACCCGCCATTTCATGCTGGGTTATCTTCTGGGCGAGCGGCAGAACCTAATTTGGGAAAACGCTTTATTGAAGTTGCGAGCACAACACTTATTTCTGGCGGTAGGCTGTTAATAGTAGCCAACCGTACTTTGCCTTATGAAGAAATATTGAACCACGCATTTAAGCGTAGCACTTTATTGGCTGATAAAAACGGTTTTAAAGTTTATGAAGCAGTGAAGTAGCTAGAAGGCATTGGGCAAGTTTATTAGACGCTAATTATTTAGCGTCTAATTTTGCCAATTGCTCTAGGGTTGGCATAGAAATAGTCGAATAGCCTGTATCGACAAAATGTATCTCGCCAGTGACACCGCCAGATAGGTCTGACAGCAAGTAAAGCGCCGAGCCGCCAAGCTCTTCTAACGACACTGTGCGGCGTAGAGGCGCGTTGTTGTGTTGATAATTATACATTTGACGCGCATCTGCAATACCAGCGCCAGCAAGCGTTCTAACTGTTCCAGCCGAAATCGCATTTACGCGAATGTTATCTGGACCAAAATCAGTTGCCAAATAACGCACACTTGCCTCAAGCGCTGCTTTTGCTACGCCCATAACATTGTAGTTAGGCATTACTCTGGTTGAACCGCCATAGGTAAGCGTGAGCATAGAGCCGCCGTTTTTCATTAGCTTTGCAGCACGGTTTGCAATCTCGGTAAAGGAGAAGCAAGAAATAACCATTGTTTTAGAAAAATTTTCACGCGACGTATCTGCGTATTTGCCTTTAAGCTCTTCTCGATCTGAAAAACCAATGGCGTGAACAACAAAATCTAATTCGCCCCATTCTTTTTCTAATGTTTCAAAAAGTGCATCTACGCTAGCAATATCTTCTACATCGCAAGGCAAAAGCAAATTAGACCCAACGCTTTCAGCCAACGGTTTAACCCGTTTGCCAAATGCATCACCTTGATAGGTGAAGGCTAACTCTGCGCCATGTTCTGCAAGTTTGGTTGCAATGCCCCAAGCAATTGAGTTTTTGTTGGCGACCCCCATAATGAGGCCGCGCTTACCTTTCATCAAACCGTCCATAGTCAAATCAACCATTGTAACGTTGGAAGGCCAACGTTGCGTTAGTGCCACCAAAGCCAAATGAATTTGACATCACTGTGTTAAGCTTTGCATTATCAACACGCTTTTGAATGATGTTCATGTCTTTAAATTCTTCCCCAAGGGTTTCAATGTGAGCACTTTCACAAATGAAATCATTGTTCATCATCATCAATGAAAAAATTGATTCTTGAACGCCAGTTGCCCCCAAAGAGTGACCTGTTAAAGATTTTGTTGCAGAAATTGGCGGGCATTTGTCGCCAAATACTTCTTTAATTGCTTGCGATTCTTTAAGGTCGCCCACTGGTGTAGAAGTACCGTGTGGGTTGATATAGTCGATTGGATCGTTAACCGTTGCCAATGCCATTTGCATACAACGAACGGCACCTTCGCCAGAAGGGGCAACCATATCGGCGCCATCTGATGTTGCACCGTAACCAACAATTTCGCCATAAATTTTAGCACCACGTGCCAACGCATGTTCTAATTCTTCAAGAACCACAACACCTGCACCGCCAGCGATTACAAAACCATCACGGTTTGCATCGTATGCACGTGACGCCGTTGAAGGGTCGTCGTTATATTTAGAAGACATTGCGCCCATTGCATCAAAAATGTTGGACATTGACCAATCAAGGTCTTCTGATCCACCTGCAAAAATAACATCTTGTTTGCCCATTTGAATGGTTTCGTAAGCGTTACCAATACAATGGTTAGATGTGGCACAAGCAGACGTAATGGAATAATTCACGCCTTTAATTTGAAATTGTGTGCCCAATACTGCAGAAGCGGTTGAACTCATTGCTTTTGGAACCGCTGTGGGCCCAATGCGTTTTGGTCCACGGTCTTGTGTGGTTAGAGCGGCTTCGAAAATAACTTTCGTTGAAGGCCCACCAGACCCCATAATAATACCAGTGCGTGGATTAACAACTTCGCCCTCTTCAAGGCCACTGTCTTCAATGGCTTCTTTCATGGCAATATAATTCCATGCAGTGCCTTTTGCCATAAAACGTGCAGTTCTGCGGTCTAGTATTTCAAATGGGTCTAGCTGTGGCTCGCCAAACACCTGACTTCTAAAACCATACTTAACATAGTCAGGCGCAGTTCTTATGCCAGACTTTGCTTCGCGCAACGATTCAAGAACTTCAGAATTATTATTACCAATTGAAGAGACAATGCCCATTCCGGTGACTACAACACGCTTCATTTATATTTCCTTTTAATTTATTGATTTTTGGAAATCGATTTTCTAATATTTAAGCTTCTTTTGCAGCTTCTTGGAAAAGTGCTACTTTAAGGTCTTTAGCTTCGTAAATGGTTTCGCCATCTGCTTTAAGCCATGCGTTTGCAATACCAAGCACCAAGCGACCGCGCATTACGCGCCTAAAATCGATGCCGTATTCTACAAGCTTAGTTTCAGGCGTTATCATGCCTTTGAATTTAATTTCGCCTGTTGAAATAGCGCGGCCTTTGCCTTTTTCGCCCAACCAACCAAGGTAAAATCCTGTTAGCTGCCACATGCCATCTAGTCCAGGACAGCCAGGCATTACTGGATCACCTTCAAAGTGACACGGAAAAAACCATAGGTCTTTATGTATATCAAATTCTGCTCTTATATAGCCTTTGCCATGCTCACCGCCAGTTTCAGAAATATCTGTAATGCGATCAAACATTAACATTGGCGGCAATGGCAATTGTGCATTGCCTGGACCAAACATATCGCCGTGAGAACAGGTTAAAATTTCTTCTTTTGTGTAACTGGATTTTTGCTCGGCCATGTGATGCTCAGCCCTTTTTGAGAGTGATTATAGTTAATAATACTGGTGATAACACACGCTATGCGCCAGTCCAAAACAGTTTTTAATTTTATTGTATTTTCTACAGGCAAAGTTGTGACAATTTAATCTTATTTTCAAAAAAAAGCCACATAAACGGTATTTTTACCTATATAACGCCTTATATATATTTTATTAGAACGCAAACAAGCAATGCACTTGCAATAGTGACCTTGCGGCACAATGTATTGCGCGTTATATTGCGATTATAATTAGTTAACAGATTGATCTTAAAATGACCGACGTTAAACAGACAAACACACAGCCACCTGCCAAAAAAGACGAAAGT
>NVRK02000128.1 GCA_002400845.2 Hyphomicrobiales bacterium | reverse complement strand
TTTATTTATGAAATAGTAATTGGGTAAATTGATAATGTCAGGCGTATTACTTCACCTAACTGCTATACGGCTAATGGCGCAATTTTATGAAATAAGTAATTTGAAAATCTGAAATGACATACGAAATAATTAAGAATGAAAATCGTTTAATTTATTTCGTTCAGAAAAATGAATTCTGAAAGATTCTAAATGAATTAAAAATAAGTCATTGTTGATACAAACACTCTTAAAATTAAAATATGCCGTGACAGATAGTTACCTGTCACGACATTTAATGGTTTAGCTGAACATGTCAGTCGTGATACCTGAATACCAACCTTCAGATTCTTCGTAAGTCATTTTTCTAACAGCTGTATCTTCGCCTGTTTTCGAAATGAACTTATCAACAACTTCAATTTTCTCTTTGCCAGCACTATAGTTAGCACCAACTTTTACGCCATCATTCGTTGCTATTAGGCTCCAGCATGTATTCGCAAATCTAGGTGTAAACACTTTAGAACCAGTAAGTTCACCACGAATTGCATTTGCTGCAACTTTAGCCTGACTGTTCGCTGAGAAACCAGATTTAGGCATTGATGATGCCACTGATGCATCTCCAAGCACGTACACATTTGGATCTGCCTTAGATGCCATTGTAGCTGGAACAATTGGAGCCCAATCACCATCAGTTACACCTGCTGTATTAGCAATGGAACCCGCTTTTTGGGCTGGCACCACGGAAGCTGCATCAGCTTTAAATGTTTCGCTTTCTGTTTCTATTTCTAGCGTTTCAGGATTTACATTTTTAATCCCTCCATGGAAATCTGAGCCAATCCATTCAACCATGCCGCTATAATGGTTTTCCCAACCTTCTTGAAATAAGGCTTGCTTAGAGAATTTTGGTTTTTGATCGAGAACCAAAATTTTAGCAGTAGGGTTTTTCTGTTTTAAAATATGAGCAATCATAGATACCCGCTCATATGGACCTGGAGGACAACGATATGGGTTAGGCGGGGGAACCATAATAAATGTCCCACCTTCCTTCATATTTTCCACCTGAGACTTGATTAGTTGCACTTGACTACCAGACTTCCACCCATGAGGCATCGTATCTTGTGCGTCCACAGAGTAACCAGAAACAGATTCGTATTTCATATCAATGCCAGGTGACAACACTAATTTATCGTATGGCACAACAGCCCCAGATGCCAATTTTACCACTTTAGCTGTACGATCTACACTGAGTGCCCAATCATGAATCACATTAATTTTATGATTAATTGCGAGGCCTTCATAGGTATGTCCTATGGATGCGTAATCTCTGAAACCACCAAGGTAAAGATTGGAAAAAAAGCATGAGTAATATTGCTTACTTGCTTCAATTAAAGTGACATCTATTGCCCCTTTACTATCCTTAGCTATATAACGCGCAGCAGTCGCTCCGCCAGCACCACCGCCAATTACCACAACGCGTGGTTTATTTTGCCCAAAGCTTATTGCTGGCATCGCAAGCACTGATGCAGCGACTCCAGTTCCTGCTAGAAAGGTTCTTCGATTTAAAATTTTCATTATACTCTTCCTCCCATTTTAGTAGTTCACTTCGAAGGAAGCGAACCAAAATAGGCAGCTAAAGCCGCCATCTCTGCGTCACCAAGACGTTTGGTGACATTTTGCATAAGCGCATTTTCACGTACTTTTGTTTTGTATTGATAAAGCGCATCAATGAAGTTCTCATTTGGCCATTTTATAATCGACGGGATTCCATCATCATGGCCATTAACTTTATGACAGGTCACACATTCACCTGATAAATACTCACCGTATTCAGCATCAGCTATTAGAGCTGCAGCAGCAGTTCCTAATAAAACATTGTTATTATGTGCAAACTTTTCTGTTCCAGATATTTTATTTCCATCTGCATCAAATTGTAAAATCCACTCAATTAAATTTTTTCTACGTATTTCTTTTTTCAGTCCCGAGAAGCCCATTTTCGTACCTAGGATCATCGCTTTGGGTTTTTTTAAAAAAACATCAAGCGTCTCTTGGTTCCAAACAATTCCAGTCTCAGAAAATTTTCTTAACGCTTTTGAATATTTATACTCTGCGTCTGAGGCTAATGACTTATCCTGAAGCCCGTTCAAATTAGGGCCAATTTTGTTTTTTGCCCCCTCTCCAATTTGGTGACAGGATTTACATTTTTTAAATGTATTAACTGCTAAATTTCCATCAAATGCAAAAGATACTGTTGGGAATAAACATATTGAACTGACCACAAATTGGACGAAGAAAGACTGAATATAGCCTTTAAGAAAAATACTTACTGAGTGACCAACCATTCTACTCCCCCTCCTTTTTTCCTTCATTGTCTGGCGTGACATCAAGAACACGCGCTCGCAATATCACTGATGCAATTCCTGTCTTGCAGTCCTTCATACAAGGTTCTAATTTTTCAACGTAATGCGGTTCTTGTCTGCGATTGTCGTCTATAAAATTGGCTTCATTTGGTAAGCGAATATCCAAGAAGTTTTCTTTGGATAATTCAAAATCTTCGTCTTCAACAATGTCATTGAGAAACATTAAATATGCAGTCAATGCATACACATCATCATCGCTTAAAGAACGCGCATTCCCAAAAGGCATGGCTCTGCGAACGTAATCATAAACCGTTGAAAGGTATGGCCAATACGAACCAATTGTTTTTTCAGGGCGATCTTCTTGTAACGTTCCTTGACCACCAGCTAGGACAGGCCATCTGTCGACACCTTCGCCAAAGTCACCATGGCAAACCGCACAATTTTCTACATAGATAAGTTCGCCCTGGGCAACACTTCCCTTACCAGCTGGCAAGCCTTTACCATCGGGACGTATGTCAATATCCCATGCAGATACTTCCTCGGTTAATGCAACCCTTCCTAAGTGCAGCATTCCATGCTTAGGAATTTCCACATCTCTAGCCAAGACAACCGATGTTAACGCTACTGCCTTTTTGCCCAGTATAACATTACTAGAACTTTGCTTTTTTGGAGTTTTTTGTTCTTTCGAAGCTGGTTCATCCACCGCATTAGGTACAGCTTGCGCTTCAGAAAATTGCTTAAGATAAGAAATTAAATCTACTCTTTGTTTCTCATTTTTAAGACCTGAAAAAGACATTTTTGTCTTTTTAATAAATTTTCGAGGCTTGGTAATAAATTGGGATAAAGTATCATCCCCCCAGAGCATTCCCTGTGATCCCGCTTCTTTCATCGCCTTAGAAAATTTAAATTTTTCAAGCGTTCCAGCTGGGCGGCCAAACAAATCGTTGAGGTGCGGCCCTATTTTATTTTTAGCGCCCTCGCCCACTGCATGACACGCGCGACATTTGTTAAATACTTTTTTACCCGCCTCAACATCTTGAGCATTTGCTAAAAATGAAGCTCCTAAAAAAATGATACTCGAAGCAAATATTGGTTTAAGAAATCTCAACATTTTCAGCGCTCCCATCTGGGCGTAAATGCCATGTTTGAATTCCATTGTTGTGATATATTGAATTGCCACCACGTGCAGCACGCAGTTCATTCTTGGTCGGTTGGACATTGCCATCTTCGTCAATCGCTCTTGATTGTAAAAACAATTCAGAGCCATCCCAATCAAAATCAAAATAAAATCTATGTAATGACTTATCCCAACTTGGACCGTCAATACGCGCTGGTTGCCAATTACGACCACCATCTAATGAAATATCCACTCGTTTGATTTTACCAAACCCAGACCACGCTAATCCGGTTAATACCGTTTGGCCTTTGCCATGGGTAATAGGCGCTTGTGGGCTTGGATTGGTTATTATGGATTTCACATCCATTTCCCAAGTGAAGCGACGCGATTTGCCGCTTTTCAACAAATCAGTATATTTGGAAGTTTCTTCACGGTGATGCCAAGGTTTATCTCCCACTTCAATACGACGAAGCCATTTAATCCACATATTGCCTTCCCAACCCGGAACAACAATTCGCAATGGATAGCCTTGCTCTTCACGCAACGCCTCTCCATTCATAGCAAAAGCAATCATACAATCATCCATTGCTTTTTCTAAGGGAATGGAACGTGACATATGTGAAGCGTCAGCACCCTCTGGCAAAATCCACTTTGCAGACGACTTAACACCAGCTTCAGCCAAAATGTCTTTCAACAAAACACCTGTATACATAACGTTATGAATCATACCGTGTGTAAATTGACAGCCGTTTAATTGAGACCCCTTCCATTCCATTCCACCGTTTGCAGCGCATTCTAAGAAATAGGCTCTATTTGTTCGTGGAAAACGCTTTAAATCTTCCATTGTAAAGACCAGTGGCGTGTCAACTAATCCATTAATCATCAAACGGTGATCTGCGGGATTTATGACTGCTTTGCCCCCATGGTGGCGCTCAAAACAAACACCATTGGGCGTAATTATCCCATCCAAACGATGCAATGGTGTAAAGTTAATAGAGGCTTTTTCATCCGCGGTTAGCCATGCAACATTACGACGAATTGTATCATTTTCGTGCTCAGAAGGCACGCCATAGGGAGCGGCATCAACACCGTCACCAAGGTAACGATTCCAATCTTGAATTTCTGTGATTAAGGGATCTGGGGCGGCGGCAATTGCCGACTTAGAGAACACCCCTCCCAATGCAGCGGCTCCACCTGCGATTAAACCACTTGAAAGCAGTTTACGTCTTGCAGGGTTTTTTACTATATTTGTTTCATCACGATCTGTCATTAAATCCTCCACTCACCATACATATATAGAGTTTTTTGAATGTATCAATACATATATGTTTTATTCTATGTATTTTAATAGCCTAAAATTTTGACGCTTTCATTTTTAGGCATATTGATAATCTTTTTCTTCGAAATATATGTTTCCATTAAATCATAGATTGCTGGGCCTTCGACGCCCTCATTTACAGACGCCCAACCAGCCACAACATACTTCTTATTTGCCTCTAATCGCTCACCTGTTTTCAACAACGTTAAGTCTGATATTCGATTACCGATATTCTCTTTTGGTGCACAGCTGTAACCCATGCCTCCAACACGAACCATGTCCCCGCCCTGTTGATAAAATGGATCTTTGTTGAATAAATTATCGCAAACGTCTTCTAAAATTTCTTTGATCTGCGCGCCCGTGAATTCTAATCTATAAACGGCTGGATAATTCATGGAAGTTTGATTGTATAAATCATCAATGGTTATGTTGGCTCCCGGCAACAATGTTGTGCCCCACCTAAAGCCAGGTGACAATGATATTTCTGCGTCCCGCTCTTCAATCAGGCCCTCGCAAATCAAATCATCCCAAGTGCCATTGAAATTGCCTCTGCGATATAAAAGCCCTTCGGTTTTGCCAATTACTCGATTTATTTCAGATTCAAAAGGCGCTCTTACCTCAGCTATTTTAGCTGACATCTCTTTGTCAGGCTCTATAACATCCGCAAAAACTGGAATAAGGTAAGAACTAAAATCGACAACCTTGCCACCTTTTACATCTAAATCTACACGGCCTAAATATTTACCATGAGATCCAGAGGATAGAACAAGCGTTGAACCAATTTCTATAGCTTTGGGAACAGCATCGTGAGTGTGCCCTGTTAAAATAACATCAATGCCACTTACAACGGTTGGCAGCTTTTGATCGACATCAAAACCATTGTGCGAGAGAAGTACAACCACCTGCGCCCCTGCAGCTCTGGCTTTGTCAACATTTGCCTGTAGTACTTCTGGCCTTATACCAAAAGACCAATTTGGAAACATCCATTTTGGATTTGAAATCGGTGTGTAAGGCATCGCCTGGCCAATGACCGCTACTTTTGTGCCACCTTTTTCGTAAAATGCAGTAGATTCAAAAACAGGTTCTTCCCATTCGTTATCAACGATATTTGAAGCCAGAAATGGATACCCCATATCAGCCACAATTTCCTGAACTCGGTCTTCACCAAATGTGAACTCCCAATGCCCAACCATTGCATCAGGCTTTAGCAGTTTCATGCAGTCGACCATATCCTGGCCATTGGTTTTAAGCGACGTGTATGACCCTTGCCAAGTATCCCCACCATCCAACATCAGAACGGAATCATCGCCCCTTTCAGCTCTTATTGCTTTCACCAATGTGGCAGTTCTATCTAGTCCACCAAGCTTTCCATAAGCTTTAGCAAGATTTACATAATCCACCATGGTGTGTGCATAGGCCAGCGGTGAACCTTTATCGATGCCAAAATGTTTTAGAAAGGTTTCTCCAACCAAATGAGGCGGAATGCCCTCGAAAGCCCCAACCCCTATGTTGGTATCTGGAGGTCGAAAATAGACAGGCTTAAGTTGCGCATGAATATCAGTAATATGGAGAAGCGTTATTTTGCCTTTGGCATCAAACCTCAACAGATCATCTTGTGTAATTTTTTGCTGCGCAAATGCTCTGGTAAGATTACCAGAGAAGCCTGAAGACATAGTGGCTGCTAGCGCTCCTACCGCGCCAAATTGTAGGAATTCACGACGAGATAACATCTCAACCTCATAAATATATAATTGGAATTTTTCTCAAGATTGAGAGATCTGGCAACTTTTTGCTGCCAGATTAAACGACTTCAAAGAAGACACAAAGTTTAGTTCCGGACTGCAGGTGTTTCAACTGACAAGCCGTTACCTCTAGTTGCCAAATAGGTTTCCAACGCAACAAACTCATCTGAGCCACGTTTATAAGGTTTAGCTCGAATATTCTGCATGCAACCTTTGAAACGACGGTGGATAGAGCCAAGCCCTCCCCACTTCAAACGATAGACAGGGAAACCATTTATTTGTCCCTGACTAAGGTGATCTGCTCGTATCATTTTACCATAGTTATTTTCATGGCAACTCGCACATGACATATCAAGTTGGCCTACCCGCGTGTAATATAAATCTTTGCCTTTTTTCCATACAGATTGCATTGGGCCATCTGATTTAACGGCCACTGGCATGCCGCGTGATTGCAAACCAATCAAAGCTGTCATACCAAGCATTTCCGGTGCTTCCCACTTCCAAGCCTTCGCTTCCATGCGATCCGTTCGACATTCATTTATGATGTGCTCTAGTGTTTCAGGCTTTCCTTTAGCTTCATTCCATCGCGGCAATGTTGCTCGAAGCCCTTTAAAATCAGTCACATCTGAATGGCAGTCTGCACAAGATTTTCCAGCCTTACCCTCAACCATTGCGAATTGGTCTTCAGCTTGATCGACGGCAACAAACGCTGGGTTCTCAAAGTCGTCCATTTGCAGAGATTGCGTTTCATCTGCCCTAAAACGCCACCCAGAATACAGTTTTTCTAGTTCCGAATCTGCTGGTGCTTTTGCTTGGGTAGTAATCACTTTACCGTCAACGACCAACTTATCGTTATCAGCGTCTGCGAATGCTTGCCCGATTAAGGAAACAGAAATTGCACATATGCCTACTGTAGCACTAAGAATTTTGATATTGATATTCATCTTAATATACCTCCTCCTTAATTCTCCCAAATTAAGATTTACTACTTAGCCAACTGTAATTTTCTTCTCAGTTGAATATTTTGATCCATCATCATCAATCCAAATAAATTTGAATGTTCCGCTCTCATTTACCTTAGCGCTAAATTCGATATACGGATTTGCTGAAATGGACGGGCCTACTTTTGCAGAGAAAAACTCGGTGTCATTGAATGACGCCATAAATTTATTAATGATTTTTCTCGGGATCAATTTTCCATCTTTCCCTTTGCGCTGTCCTGATTCCATTTTATGGCTTATAAGTGTTTTCATCCTTATGATTTCGCCCACTGATGCTTTTTTTGGTACTTTGACCCTAGGTTTTGACGCCATGGTTATTCTCCTTAAATTTAGCCGCCGCAGCCGCCAATAGTAACTTTGACTTGGTTCTTAGTATATCGAAATGAACCGTCACTCATTTTTGCAACAGCCACTACATTTTGCGTTTTAGCCAAACGAATTCTTGTTTTCGCAGAAGCAACCCCACTTAGAGCTGTAAAATTGAAAGTAATCACTTCTGGGTTTGGATTGCCATCAGCAAATATCGCTACGGATTCAACAAAATTATCAGCATTCATTGGGCTATCAACCTCTACAGAAATAGGAACAGTGTTTCCGTTTTCTGCTATTTCTGGCGTCGTCAAATCAATTTTGCCTATTGTTAATTTTGCGCCACCAGAAAATTCTTCAACCATTTTTTCGGTATCTTCAGCGGTAGCATTTGCATTAGAAAAATGCATGCTGGCCATGAAAAATGCCATACTACCTGCACTCAAAGTGAGAGCACGCCTTCTTGTGATATTCATGAGAATTATCCTACTCTTCTTTTAATGTTTTAAGATAAGCCAAAACGTCTTCCACCTGCTCTGCAGATAAAATTGTTTTGCCTTTAAATTTTTTCATAGTACGAGTACCGTTTATCAAACGGTAGAATGAAGGCATTATAGTTTCTTCGCCAAGAACCTTTTTAGAATTCACTAAAATAGCTCTTAGTTCGGCCTCATCCCAACGCCCAGCAACACCATCAAGTGGTGGGCCTACCTTGCCATGAAATGCCTGTTCACTGATTTCTTTATTTACATGGCAAGCTAAGCAATTGCCCTGTTTTCTATTGATAAAAATATCGCGCCCTTTTGCGGCATCTCCATTAGAGCCAGTCAACGACATTGCTATTTTGCCATCAACTAACTTCACTTCATCGGGTCCAACATTACCGGCATATGAAATACCGGTTGCTGAAAACAACACAACCAAAGCAAGCGTCTTTACACCTAATCTCATGATTTTATGCCCTCCTCAGAACCAAGTGCAAAAGCACTCATCACATATTTAAAAGGCTAGCGCTTCTTTTCAACTTAATCAATAGATAAATTGCATTATTTGAATGTATTCTACATTTTTTTAATCAGTATTTATTTCGTTGGCGCTTTTTCGTTCTAAAATTCTACGCGCATGATAGGCTTGAAAACCTTCTTCATTTTCGTATTTTTTTTCATTAACCCAAGTAAAAAGATCTAAAAACGTGCCTTTTTTAAATGCCCCTGGCATCGTTGCTATTGCGGCTTCTTTGGCGTTTTTACCCTCAATTGGCTTTTCAGGCATAAACATTATAGTTGGCGTAAACAGCAACCCCCATTTTCTAGAGACTGTCTTCTCAGTTAGTAACTCGCCATCCAAATCAGTCACCTCTTCATCACCATAAATATTGTACTGTACAACCATGAAATGTTGTTGCAGATAATCCCTTACATCTGGCTCTGACAACACTTTTTCATGTAATTCTTGGCAGTAAATGCAACCTCTTTGTTCAAAAATCAAAACCAAACGTTTATTTTGCTGACGGGCTGATTCTATGTCTTCTGCAATATCTCGAAAGGTAATCGCGAACCAATCTTGTTTATGCAAACCATCCTCGCCGACACCTTTTGCGTGACTAACACTGGCCTGAAATGAGTAAAGTACGATCGCTAGTCCA
The DNA here is from genome assembly GCA_002400845.2 of Hyphomicrobiales bacterium. Taxonomy (GTDB): domain Bacteria; phylum Pseudomonadota; class Alphaproteobacteria; order Rhizobiales; family Rhizobiaceae; genus Salaquimonas. Next base: position 22,230 of record NVRK02000128.1, on the reverse strand, counting down.
AATACAAAGACCCTAAACATAATTATTCCTATCCAATTGTTGCGAAGCTTGGAAATGTATCGATCATCCACTGGGCAATATACCCAATGGATCCTGTTACAAATAAAACTCCTGTTAAAACGAGAAAAGCTCCCATCATTTTTTCCACCAATGCCATATGGCGCTTAAATCTATTAGCGACTTTCAAAAAGCGAGTCGCAAATAATGAAGCTAACAAAAATGGTAACCCAATACCAAGTGAATAAGCACCTAACAAACCTGCACCCCTTAAGGCTGTATCTTCAGCACCAGCGACAAATAATATTGTAGCAAGAACTGGCCCAACACAGGGTGTCCAACCAAATGCAAAAGCCAGTCCCATTATATATGCACCGATAAACCCTGTAGGCTTGGTTTGAGGTTCTAATCTGACTTCCCTATACAAAAATCCAATTTTAAACACGCCTAAAAAATGCAATCCCATGACAATAATCAACGACCCAGCAATTATTGAAAGCGTTTGAAAATGCATAGCGATCGATTGACCCAAAAAACTGGCCGTTGCGCCCAGCATTACAAAGACAGTAGAAAAACCAAGAACAAACAATAATGCAGTTAAGAAAATTCGCTTTTGAGTTCCCGTTGCAATGCCATCTTGAGTTAATTGCGTAAAACTAATGCCCGCTAAATACGCTAGGTATGGAGGGACAATTGGTAAGACGCACGGAGATAGGAAAGAAATCAGCCCCGCTAAAAACGCCCCTCCAAAACTTACATCGAGCATATATTTAACCTTTTCGATTTTAAGCTGGAATGCAAACTAAGAACTGAATTTGAAACCTAGATTTGCATATAATTAAAATTAATACTAGAATACATATAATAAATCATATATATAATAATCTAAATTATCAAATGAAATTTTCGATGACATGTTAAACAATTTAAAAAACAACAGTTTGGTTCAGTATGTATTTTTTGCATTCATACTAATATTAACTCCGTTACATCCCTCTTCTGCTTTAAGCGCAGAACTTTTGATGTTGGAACAAGTGGGATGTTTTTGGTGTGAAAAATGGGATAAAGAAATTGGTTTAATTTATCCAAAAACTGATGAAGCAAAAATTGCACCGTTAAGAAAAGTGAATATTCATGAACCGTGGCCTAAAGATTTAGAAGGCATAAATGTTGGTCCCTTTACACCAACCTTCGTTGTTGTGAATAATGGCAAAGAAATTGGCAGGATGCGCGGTTACGCCGGCGATGAATTTTTCTGGACTTTACTTGACGAATTATTAAATAAATTGCCAAATTCTACAAATTCCAATAACCCTAACCAATAAATGCCCTCTTGCTAACACGAACATTCTAATCGAAGAGTAGAACTATGTTACTTCCTAAATTTAATTCCGATGCAACACCTGCTGAGATGGCAGAATTAATGGAGCAAGCTACAAAAGCAAGTGAGCTTTTAAAAGCACTGTCTCATGAAACACGCTTATTAATTTTGTGCTTATTGAGCGAAGGCGAAAAATCCGTTTCTGAGTTGGAAGACATTATGTCCATGCCGCAGGCGGCTGTTTCGCAGCAATTAGCGCGTTTACGTTTTGACAGATTGGTCAACACAAGACGTCAGGGAAGAGTAATTCACTACAGCATAGCAAGCGACGAAATCGCAACGATTATAGCTCAACTCTATACGTTATTTTGCAAGCCAGTTCGGGAAAACAAATAACCAATTCAATGGAGGAGTAGATCATAATGGATGCTTCGGCGCTCCAATTACCCAGTGCAGGTTTGATTGCTGGCGCTCTTTTGGGGTATGTCGCACGGCGAAATTTTTTCTGTACGCTCACTTCATTGGAACAATATTGGTATGGTAATAATTCACATGGCGTACGTACATGGGTCTTAGCTGCGGTAAGTGCAGCCATTATAACTCAGACTTTTATTTATTTGGGTTATGCAGACCCAAGTAATTCATTTTATCTATCAACTAATTTTGGTTGGTTAGGTGCCATTATTGGCGGCATAACTTTCGGAATTGGTATGGCGCTGATTGGTACTTGTGCTTTTGGGGCATTGATAAGACTTGGAGGTGGCAGCTTAAAAAGTCTCATGGCAATCATTGTTCTGGGGTTGAGTGCTATATCTGCTCAACGTGGATTGCTGAGCTTAAGTCGAACAGAGTTATTTGACCATTTTAAAATTGATTTCACTTTTGCCGGCAATCAATCAATTCCCAACATTGCTTCTTCATTGCTTGGAAAAGACATTAACTTAGCGGTTACTATTGTACTTATAATTGTTCCTCTTATATGGGTTTTCACAAATGTCAGCTATCGTACTAATACAAAAGGTATGGTAACTGCTGCAACTATTGGAGCGGTAATATCTTTGGGTTGGGTTGTGACCAGTAGATTTGCGGAACAATCATTTGACATCGTACAAATTGAATCTGCTAGTTTTGTATCTCCTATTGGTGACACAATATTACAATTCGCTTTTTTGGCAGGTATCGTACCAGATTACGGCGTTGGTATGATTGTTGGAACGGTTATGGGGGCAGCTCTGGCCGCATGCATGGCTGACAATGTACGTTGGGAAGCATGCGATGATGCGCGTGAATTAAGTCGTCATATTTTAGGAGCAGTTTTTATGGGGTTTGGTGGTGTACTTGCTATTGGCTGTACGATTGGTCAAGGTGTTAGCGCTGCTTCTTTGCTCACCATCTCTGCGCCCATTACAATATGCTCCATACTTATAGGCGCACGGCTTGGTCTTGCTTGGCTTATTGAAGGGTCTATCAAAGCAGCCTTCACACGATAACTCAGTCAACAAAGACGGGTTACCTGAATTTCGTGAGACTACTTTGGGCTATATTATTGTATGAATTGGAAGGCTTGCGCTTTACGTTCCACATGGCCAACGCCACCATTGGGCAAGTGATATCCAATGATTTGCATTTTGTCGGTTGCTAGTCGCTCTAGAAGCATTTTACGCGTCTTGGCCCCTAATTCTGTATCTTGATCTGAACCTGTAGGCCAATCTGGTTTACTAAAGGATATTATGTGATTGGTAATGGCATCACCAATTACCATGAGAGATTGCGACCCATGGTGAATTGCAAATGAGCAATGCCCTGGCGTGTGGCCAGCAGTGCCTACAACTTCTATGCCTGGCAAAACTTCGTCACCAACGTTAAACAGAACGATACGTTCTTCCATAATTTCCAAGCGATTTCTCGCGCCTATCACAAATGTTTTGCGCTCTTCCCCTACTTTAGAAAACGTATCATCGGCTCGCCAAAAATCCCATTCTACTCTTGGGAAATGTAATTTGGCGTTTGGAAAACTAATTTCATCAAAGTCATCCACAATGCCCCAAATATGATCTGGGTGACCATGCGTAAAAATTACATCCGTTATGGAATCAAGCGATATTGCTTTATCTTCTAATGAAGTAAAAAGCTTTCCAGCACTTGCCATAAAATTAGCACCGGCACCTGCATCAAATAATATTCTTTTTTCACCATCTTCTAGCAGCGTTAAATTACATTCGGGCTTTAGAAAATTTGTGGCCAAGCCATTATTCGTAAGTATTTTTTCCAATAGATTTTTTTCAATATCTGGATAAACAAATGACATTGGTAATTGCAAATGACCATCACTAATTGAGCGAATTATTTTGTTACCCAATTGAATTTTTGTAGTCGCAAAAGACGAAACTAAAGGCATAGCAAATAAGCTAATTCCTGAAATTCCGACAGTTTTTAAAAAATTACGTCTATTCATTTTGTAATCCTATCTCTACGCTACAGCACGTGACAGTGCGCATTGTGACCAAAGTTGTGAAAGAGCACTTACTAAGTCATCTACATCTGCATGCGTGTGCAAAGGAGACGGCGTAAATCTCAACCTTTCTTCACCTACAGCAACTGTTGGGTAATTAATCGGCTGAACATACATGCCGTAACTGTCTAGCAAAACATCACAAATGTATTTGCACTTTTTTGCATCCCCCACGATTACTGGAACAATGTGACTTGGATTTGCTAAATGGGGAATACCATTTTCATCTAACTTTCTACGCAAGTATTTCACATTTTCACGTTGAGAAAGTCTTTCCATATTGCTGTTTTTCAAATGTTTAATAGAAGCGATCGCGCCTGCTGCAATTGCTGGCGGCAAAGCTGTTGTAAATATAAAACCACTCGCAAATGACCTAACAAAATCACAGATGATACTTGATGAAGCAATGTATCCGCCCATGACCCCATAAGCTTTTCCCAAAGTTCCTTCAATGATGGTCACTCTATCCATTAAGCCTTCGCGTTCTGCTATACCGCCTCCCCTTGGGCCGTATAGCCCAACGGCATGCACTTCATCTAAATAAGTCATCGCACCATATTTATCAGCTAAATCACAAATCTCTTTAATGGGGGCAATGTCTCCATCCATAGAATAGACGCTTTCAAACGCGATTAATTTAGGAACGTTTGGATCTTCTTTGGCGAGTTTTTCAGCGAGGTCCGCAACATCATTGTGTTTCCAAATCACACATTTAGCTTTACTGTGACGAATACCTTCAATCATCGAAGCATGATTTTTTGCATCAGAGAAAACGACACAGTTTGGAGTTCTAGAAGCAATCGTAGACAGCGCTGCCCAGTTTGAAACATAACCTGATGTAAAGAGCAGAGCAGAATCTTTAGCATGCAAATCTGCTAGTTCAGCTTCTAGTTCGACATGATATTGGTTTGTGCCAGAAATATTACGAGTTCCCCCAGCGCCTGCACCACAATTATCTAACGCCGATTTCATGGCAGATACTGTTTTCGAATTTTGTCCCATGCCCAAATAATCATTTGAACACCAAACTACAATATTGCGAGGTTTGTGATGCGCTTGGTACAATATGGCAGAGGGAAAATTCCTGCGGCTTTTTTCAATTTCCGCAAAAAAACGATAATTTCCGTTCTCTTTAATTTCCGCTAACTGTGATTTAAAATGCTCTTCAAAATGCATATGATTTTCCCTATGTATTGGGTATTTGTATTTACATTTTGCTTGGAGTCAAGTGTACACTTCTAGATTTTATTCAAAACGAAGAATGTTTGCGCACTAATTACGGCTATTAAGAAAATTAAATAAAGCTATTTTATCATACGTTTCATCATTGCTTCATGAACCGCCTGCATCCCTCTATCTGCCATATCAGAAACTTCTGCTGCGTGTGTTTGCAACGCATCAACAAGTTCAGGATCATTTGATGTTTGAGTCACAATAATGCCATTATCTGTCACATCTATTTCAGACTTAATCTTGTCGCCACGCATGAAGAAAATATCAAGTGTTGGGCTTTGAATAAAGATTTTAGGATCGTCAAGATTTTCTACTCGGCCAATCATACCAACGACATGACTTACGAGTTTAGCCATTACCGCTTCATCTGAAGCATGTGTAACGGTACGAATTCCATTTGGTAAGTTCTCAACTTTTCTTGTAATTTTGTCGAAGTTTTGAAACATTATCGCCAACTCTTCAGATTCCTCTGGGGTAGCATTTTCACCTTTTAAACCTGGCATGATTATTTCATCATGTCCTTGACCATTAGCCCCATGCATCTGTCTCGCAGCGAGCATATATTCACCGCTGGTAATATACCCAGCCATTTTTGTTATTGTCTTACTGCCCAAAGCGGCAAAAGATATCGCTGATACAGACAATAATAGAATAAAACCAACCAATATTTTATATTGAAAACTCTTTTTTTGTTTATTCATTTCATAATTCCTTTTAGTATATTTTGAAATTGGCTTTCGAAATTTTTCTACGTCTCGTTAAATTTCATTTAACTCTACCCATGCATCGTATTGAGAAAGATAAACGTTGCCATTTAGATTTTTTAAGAAGTGTGATTTTTCAATTTTGTCCATTACAGGCCCCTTTACTTCTGAAAGGTGCAATTTGATTCCCATGTCATCAAGACGACTGTTGGTTTCTTCTAAACTTTCCAACGCCGAATAATCTACTTCATTAACCGCAGAAAACATTAAAACGACATGTTGAAGAGCGCACCCTTTAGTGACTCGATCTTGTATCAAATCTTCCAAATAGCGAGCGTTTGCAAAATAAAGACTTTCATCAATTCTAAGCGATAAGATTGATGCGCTTGTTTCTACGTCATGGCGTTCGATATTACGAAAATGTTCTGTACCTGGTACCAGGCCCACTTCAGCAATATGAGGCCGTGATGTTTTATATAAATGCAACAATATTGATAACACCACACCCGAAGCAACGCCTACCTCAACCCCAAAGATTAGCGTAAGTACAATTGTCGCTGCAACAGCCGTAAAATCAGTCTTTGAATAGTTCCAAGTCTTTTTCAAAATCGAAAAGTCAACCAAGCTAAGTACTGCAACAATAATCGTTGCGGCTAATGTCGCTTTTGGTAGAAAATAGATTAGCGGCGTTAAAGCAACTGCTGATATTGCTAATCCCACGGCTGTAAATGCACCTGCAGCAGGCGTTTGTGCCCCTGCATCAAAGTTTACGACCGAGCGGGAAAATCCACCCGTTACTGGATAGCCACCAGTGAAAGAGGCACCTAAATTTGCGGCACCCAGCCCAATCAATTCTTGATTAGGATCTATCCGTTGACGTTTTTTTGCCGCGAGTGTTTGAGCTACAGAAACAGATTCTACGAAACCAATTATTGAAATTAAAATCGCAGGCATTATCAATTCTTTTACAAGTTGGGGTGAAAAGTTTGGAAGTGTCATTGGAGGAAGGCTCTGAGGCACAGCTCCAACAATACTCACACCCACACTATTTAATTCGAAATATCCAACATATACAATTGAAATTACAACAGCACCAACTGGCCCTGCTTTTGTAATGAAGCTTGCAAGAGCTGATGAAACTCCCATTTTATTAAGCAATGGATTTAGCCCCTTACGAACCCAGAATAAAAACGCTACGGCCAAAAGGCCAATCAATGCAGTTTCGAAATTTGCATTACCTAAATTATGATAGAGCGTACTTATAATTTGGGGCAGTGTATGACCATTAGCCTCTATGCCTAATATGTGCTTGAGCTGGCTACTCGCTATGAGTAAACCAGTAGCAGAAATGAAACCTGCTATAACAGGATGGCTCAAAAAATTGGCTATAAAACCAAGTTTTAAAAGCCCCATTAACATTAAAAAACCGCCAGATAGGAATGCTAGGGTAAGAGCAGCGGTTGCATATGCGTGTGTGCCTGGCTCCACTACTTGACCAATTGCAGATGCCGTTAACAGCGACACAAGCGCGACAGGTCCAACAGCCAATGTATTGCTTGTCCCAAATATAGAATAAAGCATGATCGGTACAATTGAGGCATATATGCCAACTTCTGCTGGTAACCCAGCCAATAACGCATACGCTAACGATTGTGGTATAAGCATAATTGTAACAATAATTGCTGCTATCAAATCATTCGATAAAGCCTGTTTGGTATAGGCGCTCCCCCATACAAGTATTGGGAAATATCTTTTCATTATTATTGTGATGGTCACATCCTTTTTAACTGTCTCTATGTGTTAAGACATGTTTTGTGGAACATTTGGAAATCAGCTTTTTCGAGAAAGGGACCATAATGTTTCGCATCGCGCGCCTGAACGACAATAAGCCAAGATAGGGGTCTCAACTTCAGGTATGACCCTTTCGAAGGCCAGTACGTCTTCAGAGTTCACCGCACCAGAATCAACGGGGAAAAAGACAAAAGACAATCCATACTTTTCAGCCTCTTTTTCGACGTCATTAAAAGCGGGTTGACCAGCATCCTCACCGTCTGGGCGATTGCACATTATTGTACGAAACCCCATCCTTTTAATTTTTGAGACATCACTTAGGTCGATCTGAGAAGTGACACTAATTTCTTCTGCTAAACGTTTCATGTTCATGAATTAAACCTTAAAGTTAAAGTACATTTATTGGTACTTTAAGAACTGGATTGCCCTCTTTATCAGTAGGCACTTCGCCAGCCCTCATGTTTACTTGCAACGATGGGATGATAAGTTTGGGCATTCCTAATTGTGCATCTCGCTGTGAGCGAAATTTGACAAAATCTTCTTTAGTCTTTTCATTTCCAACATGAATATTATTGCGTTTTTCATCTGCAACAGTACTTTCCCATGCAATCTCGCGGCCATTGGGCGCGTAGTCATGGCACATAAATAACTTCATATCTTCTGGTAGTGATAAAACTTTTTGGATGGAGTCAAATAACATTGCTGCATCGCCACCTGGAAAATCTGCACGCGCCGACCCTCCATCTGGCATGAACAATGTGTCGCCTACAAATGCTGCGTTGCCAATGACATGCACCATGCAAGCAGGCGTGTGACCTGGCGTAAACATGGCAAATGCCTGCATATTGCCAATCATATAGGTGTCACCATCGTCTAAGAGTAAATCAAACTGGCTACCATCTCGCTTAAATTGCGTGCCTTCGTTGAATACTTTTCCAAATGTATCTTGAACGACCGAAATTTTTGAGCCTATGGCAATTTTACCGCCAAGCTTTTCTTGAATGTATGGTGCCGCAGAAAGGTGGTCCGCATGAACATGACTTTCAATAATCCATTCCAATTTTAAATCGCGGTTTATAATATATTCAATCAGCCCATCAGCATTCTCATAGGTGATGCGCCCTGCTGCATAATCTATATCCATAACGCTATCTATAATTGCACATGAATTAGAAGTTGGATCTTTTACAATATAACTTATCGTGTTCGTTTGCTCATCAAAACGGGCCTCTATTTCTGGTACGATGTTCATATTAACAGGATAATTTGTCATGATATTCTCCATAGATACGCATCAATAATCAAGCAGCTATTTTACGAGATAATCGCGCAAGTTTGGTGGAATATATTCCAGCAACAAGAGATGCGATAAAGATGAATACCTCTATTTTACCAGTACCAATCGCTGGCAAAGCGCCACCTGGACAAAAGCCAGCAAGTGCCCAACCAATGCCAAAGATCATTGAGCCTCCAATTAACTTTGTATCCAAATCTTTACGAGTCGGGATGCTAAACTTATTTGCAAATAAAGGTTTAGCGCGACTGAAGCTCCAACGATATCCAAAAAAAGTAACCAATAACGCCCCACCCATAACCAGCGCTAAAGATGGATCCCATGAGCCTGCAACGTCAAAAAAATTCAAAACTTTTGCAGGATTTGCCATTCCAGAAATCATTATTCCCGTTCCAAATACCAACCCTATTAAGTACGTGATTAAAAACCTCATAATTATAGTCCTATTATATGACGCAGCACATAAACTGCGATGGTTGTGGAAATCATAAATGTAATGGTCGCGACGATTGAGCGCGAAGACAATCGCGCCATACCACAAACACCATGGCCAGAAGTGCAGCCCCCTCCTAATGTTCCCCCAATACCAACAAGCAAACCACCCAATACCAACATAGGTGTTGATGATACGACTTGAACAATTGCAGGATAACCGAACACTAACGATAGTAAAATTGGCGCGGAAACCATGCCCATTAACAGTATGGATTTCCAACTTAATTCTGCAACACTTGATGGCATTATTATTCCTGATAATATGCCAGTTGCGCCCATAATTCGGCCATTTGATAGCATAAGCAATACAGCGGCCAAACCGATTAGTAGACCACCTGCAAGCGATGCATAGGGTGTGAATTCAGTTGTCATATTAGCAATCCTTGCAAGTACGCAATCCAATTAAACGGTAAAGCGGGCAAAAACTAAAAATAGACGTGAGGAATAAAACAGCACCTACTGCGACTAGGCTGTAAGCTAAAACTGATCCAGTGGCTAAGACAAAAACTGCATAAGCCAACAATGACAATCCAATTATCGCCCGTAAAATACGATCGATGGTTCCAACATTTTTAGACATTTAACTCTCCACTATTTGTTTAAGTTATGTCTAGTTTATTAGCTTGAATGTTTCTTTCTGTAACTTTGTCACCAAGTTTAGATATTTAATTATTTGAGAGTTTTCGTAACGAGGCTTTATCATTCAGTGTTATTTTACCGCGAGACAGTTCAAGCCAACCTCTTTTTTGAAACTCTACTAATTGGCGAGAAATAACCTCTCTGGCAGTTCCAAGTTCCACGGCAAGTTTTTGATGCGTTACTGCAATATCATTGCCTCCCCCACAAAGGGCGATTAGCCGCTCTGCAAGGCGAACATCTATGTGTCCAAATGCAACATCATCAACAACACGTAAAAGGTCAATTAACCGTCGCGAATAGGCAGAAAAAACAAACTTCCTAAATGCGGGCATTTCTGCAACCAATCGATCAAATTCTGACCTAGGCAACGATATTGCTTTAATGTCTGTTTCAGCGACACCCTCGGCATTATACGCTTCTTCCGCAAGAATACATGCAGTAGTAAGTACGCAACTTTGGCCAGCCTCTACCCGATAGAGAACAATTTCTCGTCCATTCTCAGATGTTTGTGAAACTCGAATGACACCATTTATTAAAAATAACAATTTATCAGGAATATGGTCGGGACTGAATATTGACTTGCCTTCTTTTGCAGTAACCAAGTGTGCAGACTTTAACAGCCTATCACGAACATCACGAGGCAATGCCCGTGTTCCGTCAAACAATTCAGTCCAGTCTTCATTTTTCATTATTATTCTACACCTGCATAAACTTTGTTGATCTTACAATATTTGCTTTAAAAATTATCATTTAGCAACATGTGCCCATCTGTTTAAAATTAACCGAGGACAAAAACTAGATTAAAAAATATTAGACTGAGACTAAAGTTTAATAATCTCAGTATCCATTGAATTCGCCACCATGATTTCAACCAATTCGCGTATCTTTAATATACTATATACTCATTGAGAGCATACAAAACAGATTGGAAATTTAAAATTAACGATTGCCTAATCAGGGAGGACATGAGAAAATAACATTGAAATTACTGCCTGAAATGGTGTCGTTTCTGGGAGGAAACCATGAATTTTGAACGCAGGCAGTATGCTTGTGGTGTTGTTTGTTTGTTTACAGACCACACGCACAACGCGCCAAACAAATACAGTCTCAGTGAAGTGTTACCGGGTAACGACTTCGAATTTGCTTTGATTTATTTTTCAAAGAATAATTACAAACCCACCGAAATAATAACCCTTATGCAAACTAGCGCTCCAGAGCTACGTTATGCGGCTTGCACGACTGCTGGCGAAGTGACCCCCTTTGGTTTGGTTGCTGGGGAGATGATGATAATACTCTTTCCAAAAGAACATTTTCAATTTGAGTATTGCCATCTCGCATGCCCTGAAGGGCCTAGTATGCAGGATGTCATAAGCCGTGTAGCGACGATGAAAGACAAAATAACGGCGCAACATGATCCTGAATCTGACCAGACCATCTTTGCTGTGTGTTTACTAGATGGAATGTCTTACATGGAAGAAGCCATAACAGCAGCCTTACATTGGGGATTAGATGAGATACCATTACTGGGTGGTTCAGCGGGTGATGAAATGGACTTTCAGGAAACAACTTTAATTTTGAACTCAGAAATATTGGACAGCAGAGCGATCGTTTTGATGATTAAATCAAACTTGCCAACAGAGATATTTAAAACTGAAAATTTTGTTCCTCGTAGTGAGAAACTTGTTGTAACGCGCTCAGATCCTGACAAGAGAATTGTACATGAATTAAACGGGGGGCCAGCCGCAGAAATTTATGCCGAAGTAATCGGTGTCGATGTAGATTCGCTAACCTCACAAAGCTTTGCATCGCATCCTTTGGGTGTTAGAGTGGGTGGTGAATATTATTGTCGTTCAATTCAAAAAGTGAATGATGATAAGTCTTTAACATTCTTTTGTGCGATTGATGACGGCATTGTTTTAACCGTTGCGGAACCAACTGGCATGGCACGCACCACACAAGATAAGCTCGAAAACATCAAAGAAAGCATTGGTGAAATAGACTTTGTTATGGGATTTGATTGTGTTCTTCGACGTATTGACGCTAGAAACCGACAAATTACACATAAGATTTCACAAATTTATCAAGACAACCACGTTATCGGCTTTAATACTTATGGTGAGCAATATCGCTCCATGCACTTAAACCAAACGTTGACTGGTGTCGTGTTTGGCATTCAAAAAAATAATTGAGAACTCAGTGTCCGTAGAAAATATTGATGATATTGACCAACTAAAGCGTATCAACAAAGCTTTGATGACCCGTGTTGAAAGATCTATGGATCAACATGGGAATGCTTTTTCTATGTTCCAAACAGCAATTAATCTTGAAGGTCAGGTGAAGCGGCGAACCGATGAATTAACGATCGCCCTTCGTGGATTAGAGCGGATTAATTCAGAATTGGAAATTGCAAAAGAATCTTCAGAAATTGCCAATCGTTCAAAAACAAGATTCTTAGCGGCAGCCAGTCATGATGTTTTACAACCTTTGAACGCTGCCATTCTTTCACTATCTGTGCTGTCAGATTTGCAAGAAACAAAGATGGGCCAAGATCTAGCGTTGCAGGTTGAGCGTTCACTAGAAACAATGAATGAATTGTTAAAAACACTATTGGACATATCAAAACTAGATGCTGGCGTCGTTAAACCAAGGTTAGAACCCATACCGTTGTCGAGTATTTTCAATGGGTTATTGTCTGATTTCAGCCCTATGGCTAATGAAAAAGGACTGGATTTACGTTTTAATTATAAAGATACAAATGTTATTAGCGACCGAACAATGTTGCGTAGAATATTACAAAACCTAATTTCAAATGGGCTACGTTACACAAGAAAAGGCGGTTTGTTATTAGGCGTTCGTCAAAGAAAGAACTTCGTATTTATTGATGTAATTGATACCGGCAATGGAATACCACTGGATCAATATTCTCAGGTATTTGAAGAGTTCCACCGCGGCGCATTGCCAAGTGGACATGACCGTGACGCTGAATCTGGGCTTGGCTTGGGCCTATCAATTGTTAGAAGAATGGTAGATTCACTTGGTCACGATTTATTATTAACCTCAAAGGTTGGAAACGGAACAAGATTTAGACTTAAAGTACCGACGGCAGACGCTTCTATTAGTTTCAAACCAGAGCAGTTGCAGCCATCAATAATTGGATTTTCAAATTTGAATGGCGTAAAAATATTACTTATCGAAAATGATCCTGCAGGCGTTCAAGCTTTGCTTTCGTTATTTGAAAGTTGGGGATGTCAAATAAAAATTGCAAGAACAATAGATTCCACATTTTCTTTGTTACGAGATAAAGAGTGGATTCCAGATATCTTAATTGCAGACTTACATTTAGATCATGGCGATCTTGGAACCAATGCTGTATCTCATGCTCGAAATTATACAAACATTAATTTTCCAGCAATAATCATTACTGCTGACCCAACAAAAGCATTAGAACAGCAAATCAAAGAGCTCAAAATGGAATTGATGTACAAACCATTGAAGCCAGCGCAATTACGAGCTCTTGTTAGCTATTTACTGGACAATAAAACAGCCTAAAAACTTTAGGCTATCGGCAGCGAATAAGAGGGGCTACTAAATGCAGACAGCTACCCTTTACTATCAAACTCACCGTTAAGTTCATCAAAATCTGCACTTCTCAAACTTGATAATTTCACAGCCGCTTGTGTTCGGTTATTCACCCCTAATTTTCGCAAAACTTCAGAAACATGCGCTTTTACAGTCGTTTCGCCCACCTTTAACTCATATGCAATTTGTTTATTGAGTAAGCCATTTCGGATCATCGTTATGACCCGCAATTGCTGGGGTGTTAGCGTCAATAACTTATCTAAAATTTCTTTTCTTTCATCCCCTAGCTGAACCACTGGTTCAGGGTCACGGTACCCTTTGGGTAGAAAAATTTCACCGTTCATTACCGATTTGATTGCATCCGTAAGAGCGTTTTTACGAATGGATTTTGGTATAAATCCAGCCGCGCCATAAGAAATAACGTTTTTAATAATTTCAGGATCTTCGTGCCCAGAAACAACAACAATGGGTAAGCGAGGAAAGGACGTTCTCAACTCTAGCAATCCATCAAAACCCACTGTGTCGGGTATCTTTAGATCCAATAAAATTAAATCGAAACTCTCATTTATCTCAAGGGCAATTAATGCCTCAGACATTGACGAGGTTTCAGTAATTTTTGAGTTTGGATATGCAGAATCGACGGCGCTGTGCATCGCCTCTCTAAAAAGAGGATGATCGTCTATTATTAAAAAAGCTAATGTTTGCATTGTAAAGCTGCACTCGTTCTTGTTTCTATTATTTTATGAACGGTTTTTTCACCCCAAATTTAGTATTTTTTCTATTGAAAATCTAGATAAAAATGGCCGGGTAAACCCGGCCATCAATTCTATTTTATTTAGCAGATGCTAATTGCTTTGGAAGTTTAAACACCCAGATTGAACCACCTTGGTTTAAATAGTTCACTTTCTTGGCTACTTCGCCGCCCCAAAGAGGAACAGCGCCACCCCAACCTGAAGAAACAGCAATAAATTGCTCACCGTCCATCTCCCAAGTGATTGGTTGACCAACGATGCCTGAACCAGTTTGGAAAGACCAAAGCTCTTCACCTGTTTCGTCATCAAATGCTTTGACGTGACCTTCAGGCGTTCCTGTAAACACCAAACCACCACCTGTTGTCATAACACCAGCCCAAAGAGGCGCGTTGTTTTTAACTTCCCATTTGATTTCACCAGTATCTGGATCAATCGCTTTCAATGAACCGATATAATCATCAAATAATGGCTTGATGGTAAAGCCAGAACCAAGATAAGCAGCGCCCTTTTTGTAGGTCACAGGCTCGTTCCAAATGTCCATACCCCATTCGTTTGACGGAACATAAAACAGACCTGTTTTTGGGCTATGCGCCATTGGCATCCAATTTTTACCGCCTAAGAATGAAGGAACAGCAAAAGTTGTTTCACCTTTCTTACCATCAATTGCTTTTGACGGATCACCTGGACGCACGGCATCGTTAAAGATTGGACGACCTGTGTCATCAATACCTTTTGCCCATGTTATGTTTTTAACAAATGGGGTAGCAGAAACAAATTTGCCATCTTCTCTGTTAAGCACATAGAAGTAACCATTACGGTCGGCAGTAGCCCAACGTTTGTTACCGCTACGATCGGTATAAGCAACAACTTCGTTCACGCCATCATAGTCCCAACCTTCGCGAGGTGTTGTTTGGAAGTGCCATTTAATTTCACCGGTAGCTGGATCCATACCAATACGAGAAGCGGCATAAAGATTATCGCCCTCATTACCTTTTGGATTACCTGCTCCACGAAGCCAGCTGTTCCATGGCGCTGGATTACCTGCACCAAATACGATTGTATCCGTATCTGCATCATAAGAACCGCCAAGCCAAGTAGCACCGCCACCTGTCTTCCAAAGATCTCCAGGCCAAGTCGCATTCAAAGTACCTGTCATGGTAGATTCTTTACCATTCAATGTACCCATATGACCTTCGATCACTGGACGTGTCCAAACTGTTTCACCCGTATTAGCATCACGCGCTTGAACTTCACCAACGATACCAAATTCACCACCAGAGTTACCAGTAATGACAAGTCCGTTTACGATAAGAGGCGCAGCTGTATATGAATAACCTGCTTTGTAATTGGCAATTTTTTTGCGCCAAACAACATCGCCTGTTTTCAAGTCAAGCGCTACGATACGAGCGTCCAAAGTTCCAAAATAAATTTTATTACCATAAATTGCAGCACCACGGTTTACCACATCACAGCAAGGCAAAATGCCTTCTGGAAGCCGGGCATCGTATTGCCAAATTTCTTCGCCTGTTCTTACATTGATTGCATACATGCGAGAATAAGAACCCGTGACATACATAACACCATCGTGAACTAACGGCTGAGTTTCTTGACCGCGTTGTTTTTCCCCACCAAGAGAAAAAGCCCAAGCTGGAACAATATGTTTGACGTTTTCTTTATTGATAATATCCAATGGTGAATAACGCTGTAAATGCTGCCCCATACCATTGGTCAAAACATCACCAGTTGTCGCGGTGTCATTTGCAATATCTGCTGACGTGACATCAGCCAATGCAGATGTTGATAAAAGCATACCCGTAAAAGCAGCTACTAATAATTTTTTCATTTCTTTCCTCCATTCCATTTTTCAACCAAAGCTATCTCACTAGGCTTGGGTCGAATTAATTTAGGTTAGCGGAATCGATAAAATGCTTCAATTGGGTAAGCCTTGTACATTGGTACACATTGGAGCAAATAAATTTTTAGGGGTATAATTGGAAAAATAGCAACAAAGCGCTAACCAATGGAACTAATATTGGAGTTGAATATGAAACATATTAAATCAACTAACCTATTGTTTAAAATCATAATTTTTATGGTATTTTTAGAATCACCATTTACACAAGCGGCTCAAATTACGCCATTCACCGGAACAAAATCCATTGAATTAGTACAACAAGATGGAAAAAAAATAGTTGTTGGCTCAATTACCTTCAACCCAAAAGAAAAATTTTCTGAATACAAAATAAATTGGGATTATGACAAATTTTCTAACCAATTTTTATCAATGCGTCCCTTCAAGAGTCTTCAAGGAGAAGCAAAATATTGGTGTCATGTGCCCTACCCTTACCCGATAAAACGAAGGGTAAGTTCTACAAATTTGACTGACCTTGAATATGACCTTTTATTCCTTTGGAAAGGAGCTAGCGAATATGGAATTAACATGTGGAATGGTGTTTATTACAAGCTAAAAATTGATGGCGAGCGCATCGTTGGTTCAATTAATGAAATGGATATGGACAAGCTTTCAGCACCACCACCAAAAGGTAATTTTAGACCCATTCGCAAACAAGACTTAGAAGAAGGCGAATACTCAAGCCATTGGCTACCTAGAGTGTTAATTGAATAAATTAGCAATAAAAACACGACTATAAATGAGGCAACTATTTTCAATAACCAGTACTAAGGTACAGGCTATCTTCATTGCATCCAATTTTTCCAAACGCTAGAATTAATACGATCGTACATGCGATCTAAAGTGTTTTATATCTTAATGGAGGTTGCCATGCGTGCTATGTTACGTGTTATTTGCTTACTTGTTATCAATCTAATGTTTTCCCAAATAGCATTGGCCGAAATGCCAGTTTTAAAAGCAGCTGTTCTTAAAGTTGGAACAGTTAATTGGGAACTTGATACAATCATTCACAATGGGTTCGACAAGGCAAATGGCTTTAAACTTGAAGTTACAGGCATGGCTGGCAATGCTGCTACGCGTATAGCCTTTCAAGCTGGCGAAGCTGATATTGCTGTTGCGGATTGGATTTGGGTTGCCAGACAAAGAGCGGCTGGAAAAGATTTTGTATTTATTCCATATTCAAAGTCTGTAGGTTCATTGATGGTTAAAAAATCAAGCCCTTATAAAACCCTTGCAGATTTAAAGGGCAAAAAAATTGGTATCGCTGGTGGACCAGTAGATAAAAGCTGGCTTATTTTACGTGCATACGCAAAAATGCAATATGGATTTGATCTAAAAGCAGACACTGAACAAGTGTTTGGATCACCACCTTTAATATTTAAAGCAGGCCTTAAAGGTGAAACCGAGGGAACAATAAATTTTTGGCACTTTGCGGCTAAACTTGGTGCTAAAGGCATGCGCCCACTTATAAGCGTTGCTGATGCGGCACAAGCACTAGGTCTTGATCCTAACGTTCCTCTTCTTGGATATGTTGTTAAAGGTGAACTTGCTCGCTCTAACCCTGAATTGATTGCAGGACTGGTTGCGGCCTCTCGTGCGGCAAAAGAATTACTAGCATCAGATGATCGTGCATGGGATCGTTTACGTGGAAAAATGCGTGCTGAAAAAGACGCTGATTTTGCAGCACTTAAAGCTGGGTTCATCCAAGGCATACCTTCAACCAAACCAATTGATGTTGAAGCCGCCGCTAAAGTATTTGAAGTAATGGCGAAACTTGGCGGCGAAAAATTAGTTGGCGTGGCTAAAACATTGCCGGAGGGCGTGTTTGTTCAACTTCAAAACTAGCATCGTGAAGCATACTTTCATTAGGCTATTTTCAGTTGGTCTTTTGATATTAATTTGGGCATTTGCAGCTACATTTACTGCAGATGTCCAAACGCTTCCAGGTCCTGCTTTAGTATTCAATTTTCTAATTCAGGAAATTTACTCTGGAGAGTTATCGCTACATCTTGGAGCAACTCTATTTCGTGTCGTGTGTGCCTTTATCATCGCAATGACATTTGGAACCGCCTTAGGTTTGTTGATGGGCATCCATAAAAAATCTGATCGGTGGCTCGATTCTTGGCTGATTGTTCTGCTTAACTTACCCGCCCTAGTTACGATTGTTCTTTGTTATCTTTGGATTGGCTTAACAGAAGTTGCTGCGATAACGGCCATAGCAATAAACAAAATTCCTATGATTAGCGTCATGATCCGCGAGGGCGCAAAAGCATTTGATAAACAATTGGATGCAATGGGTAAGGTATTCGTTGTTTCCAAAAGAACCCATTTCATACATATTTTACTACCTCAATTAACACCACAAATTGCAGCGGCCTCTCGCTCTGGCCTTGCCCTAATTTGGAAAATTGTTTTGGTAGTTGAATTTTTGGGCCGCCCAAATGGGATTGGTTTTCAAATTCATTTGGGTTTTCAATTGTTCGATATAACCATGGTTATGGCTTATGCACTGGCGTTCATCATTGTTATGCTGATAATTGAATTGGTTCTAATTCAACCTTTTGAGCGCTATGTGAATAGATGGAGAGCCGTATGATTGAGATAGATATCAAGGGTAAATCCTATGGTAGTGACGCTGTACTTGGTCCAATTAAAATGAAGATACTGCCCAAAACAACACTTGCCTTACTTGGACCATCTGGCGTAGGGAAATCTACCTTCTTGAGAATTATATGTGGATTGGATCACGCTTTTAGTGGCAGCATAATTAACAATGCAAAAACCTCAATGGTTTTCCAAGAGCCAACATTGCTTCCATGGCGTACCGCACTGCAAAATATCACATTAATTTCTGGTGCAAATGAAGAAACGGCAATCGCAGTTCTTGAGGAGTTAGGGCTCGCATCCAAACAAGATCAATTTCCAAATCAATTGTCTGTTGGCCAACAAAGACGTTTGTCCCTTGCTAGGGCGTTTGCCGCAAATCCACAGTTTTTGATTATGGATGAGCCATTTACCTCACTTGATAAATCATTGGTCGATGAGATGTTAAAGCTTACAAAAAAACTTATAAAGACAAGAGAAGTAACAACGCTTTTTGTCACTCACTCTCAAAGAGAAGCCGAATATCTTTCCGATGAAATATTTGAATTATCAGGCAATCCTGCAACCCTTGTAAAACAAAAACCTTAAGTCCAAGTAATTTAAAAAATACGCTTTTCGTATTTCCAGTTATCCGCATCGGGCGTTACTACATTGTAGTCATAATCAGATTTTTGCACTTCAATGGCATCTTTCAAGCCATATTCAGCTGCATCATCAATATAGGCTTTACCAAGTTCTTTGTTAAGCTCAACACCGTGCCCACGTAATAAATCTAGGCCATAGTTAAACTGCCCAATAGGGTCACCAGCATCTGCTGCTTTCTTATCCCATGCAGCGGCCGCAGCTGGATTTTCAGCAGCACCAAAACCGTTATGTTCCATGTAGGACATCCAAGTCATGGCACTCGTATAACCATTTTTTATGCAACTTTCGAAAATCTTACGCGCATCGCCATGGTTGCCCATTTTGGTCATGACATAACCTTGGGCGCAAGTCATCATATCTACTTTGCCGCGCATCGCATTCTTGATGGCTTTATTGAGCGATAATTCTTCCGGGTTCAATGTGCCAAACTCATCCTCAACCTCAGTGCCAATATCCAATTGCCAAGGATCGTTGGCGGCTTTCATTTCCTCTGATATTGCCGGGGTCGACAATGCGCCTCCCAAGGCCAGTCCCATGAAGGTTACTAATAAAAAGTTATAGTGGTTTTTCATTGAACTTCACCTCATTTTGATTTTTGTCACAGCAACAAGTAGTTTAATTTCAGAATAACTAAAACTCTAGCTGTACTTTCGTCCCCCCTTAGCGCCACGGGCTGGGTCATACCCCAAAAGGCTAATGGCAATGAAAAAGATGAGCGTCACGAGCACCCATAAAAGAGCAGTTAGATTTAACTGCTCATGCAACGCAAACCGAATAAGCTCAATTGCATGGGTAAAAGGATTGTAAGCACAAATATCTCGCAACAAAGGAGATGCTTCTGCCATTTTCCAAAGCGGATAAAGCGCTGTTGATAAAAAGAACATTGGAAAAATAACGAAGTTCATAACACCAGCGAAATTTTCCAACTGTTTTATCGTAGAAGATAAAAACAAGCCAAGCGCACCCAAAAGAAGACCTGAAACAATCAATGCAGGCAATACAGCAACATACCCCAACCATGTAAAATCGATGCCAAACAATGCAGCAATTCCTAAAAATACATAGACTTGAATGATGGAGACGACAGTGCCTGCAAGCAATTTTGAAAACAATAACCACCAACGTGGCATTGGGCTGGTAAGCAAAAGGCGCATTGACCCCATTTCGCGATCGTACACCAAGCTTAACGAAGACTGCATGCCATTAAAAAGTTGGATCATGCCACAAAGGCCAGGCACGATATACATTTCATACGTTATGTAAGTTTCGTATGGAGGCGTAATTGAAAGCCCTAACGCTGCGCGAAACCCAGCTGCAAAGACAACCAACCAAATAAGCGGCCGTACGAGTGCTGCTAAAAACCTTCCACGCTGAGAAACAAACCGAAGGCCTTCACGAGCGATAATTGCATACATAACCACAGCCAACTGTTTCATATTGCACACTCTTTTGTCAGGGATGCGAATTTTTCTGCTAGCGTTTTCTTACCAATTATTTTACCACAAAGGTCATCTGCAATGATTTTTCCTTCATGTAAAATGACAAGCTGATCGTCTGATTTTATTTCATCGACTAAATGTGTTGCCCACAACACCGTTATTCCATCTTCACTTGCAAGCTTATGCACATGTTCTGTAATTGAGGCTCTAGACGATGCATCTAAGCCGACAGTTGGCTCATCCAATAACATAACTTTAGGATTATGTATTAGTGCCCTTGCTATCTCCATGCGTCGTTTATGCCCACCATTTAGCAAACGAACTTTCTCGTCTTTGCGCGCTAACATGCCAAGCTTTGATAAAGACCTTTCAATTGCTTCATTTCTTATCTTACCCGAAATGCCATGAAGCGCTGCAAAATATCGCAAATTTTGCAATACCGTTAAATCCAAGTCTAACGTGGGTTGTTGAAAAACCACACCAATTTTTGCTAAGGCATTTCTTGGGTTAACATTTATATCCACCCCAACAATTTCTATATTGCCTGAATGAGGAACGATTAAACGTGTCGCTAAGGAAAACAGTGTCGATTTTCCAGCGCCATTGGGGCCTAGAAGAGCGCAAAATTGCCCCTGAACTACGCTGAATGAAATTTCATCAAGCACCTTTTTTTGACCGTATGCATGCGAAAGACTTGAAACAACCAATCCATTGATAGTGTTTTCCATCTTCACTCGATAACAATCTCTACTCTTTGTAATTGGCTGCCTGGAACACCCAAAGTGTACCTACCTGGTTTAATGGCGAGAAAACTAATTTCTGCTTTTCCAGCTTCGTCAAATTCCAAGCTATCAATGCCCAAAGGCCTAATTTCAATTCCCTCTATGACAATCTCATCTATCCATATTGCTCTGAAAAAATCATTGCCGACCAGCGCCAATTCTTGACTGCCATCAGCTTCAATTTCGAGTTCGTAATATGTTCCAGATTTCAGTGTGATTTTGTCCACATCCAATAGTGGCTCACCTGCAGATAGTTTTAATTTTGGAATATCGCCACGGTTTTTATTAGACAACACACCTGCTTGGCCAAATGTTGGTTTATCTTCATTCGCGGAGACTGGTACGCTTAGGCAAGCCAAAAATATGGTTGATATAAGTGCTGATCTCATAGTGTGTTTGATTGTGTTTTGCATCGTGTGTGTGATTTGCATTGTGTGTGCGATTTGCATTGTGTCCTCCCAGACAATTCTGTTTTGTTGGGCGCCAAGCGACGCCCTTAGTTTGTTGGGCGCCAAGCGACGCCCTTAGTTT
>NVRK02000127.1 GCA_002400845.2 Hyphomicrobiales bacterium | reverse complement strand
TGAATCCAACAAATTGCTCGATTGCTATTGCAAATATCACTATGAGCTTAGCTCCCATTGTTGCAAATGATGACGCGCCGCCAGCCATTGATAGTCCTTCTGGTAATACAACTTTGTTGAATATACTTGATAATGATTTGCTCAATGGTGTCGCAGTTTTAATTGGCGATATTAATCTAACCATTACACAAACAGCAGGTTCTGGTTCGCTTGTACCAATGCTAGATGTTTTAACGGGTGTTATTACAGTTCCAGCAGGCACACCTCCTGGCACTTACAAAATTGTCTATCAAATTTGTCAGTCTTTAAATTCTGCAAATTGTAACAGTGCAATAATTACGGTTACTGTTTCACCGCTCACGCATGCTTTTGATTGCGGTGATATTATTGGCAGAGTGTTTGATGATAAAAATGGCAATGGTTATTATAATAAAGGTGAGCGCGGACTAGCAGGCGTGCGTGTCGTATCTGTAAAAGGTCTGCTAATCACAACCGATAAGCATGGTAGGTTTAACATTCCATGTGCGTCTATTCCCGATAGAAAAATTGGTTCGAATTTCATTTTGAAGTTAGACCCACGAACGCTGCCAATAGGATACAGTTTAACAACTGAAAATCCACGTGTGGTGCGCCTTACAAGAGGTAAGCTTACTAAGCTGAACTTTGGTGCAACAAAAGGCCGTGTGATTGAACTTGATCTTAAAGGTGAAGCATTCATTGGCGGATCATCAAGACCAACGCCTCGCTTGTTAGCAAGCTTAGAGCAATTAATTTCAAAGCTTGGTGACGCGCCTTACACGTTAAATATTAATTACGTGGAACGCGGCGAAGGAAGACATCTTGCAGAAATGCGAGTGAGAGAAATACGTAATTTACTACGCCATATTTGGTCGTACGCACATTACAAACATACCTTAAATATTGATATTCGAATAGTGAAAGGAGGGCTGTACAAATGATTATCCTTTCAAAAAAAGCAGGTACTAAAATTGTTATGAGTAAAACAAATTTATTTAAGACCTTAACCTCAGTGCTTGTTTTAAGCACAGCTATTTCAACTTCTCCAATTATCATTAATGTGGCGAATTCTGCCGACTATGGAGAAATGCGTAATCAAGCACGCCAATATAATGGTGATCTGGGTTATTCCATCAGCATTGATGGTGAACTTGTCGATGGTGGGCAATCCGCAATTGCTGAAAGACAAAGCCTAAATGTTCCAAATAATAATATGGACATTCAAGTTAAGTTTGATGGGCTAGGTGTAAAGCCAATCTTAAATGTTTCTACTTTTGAAACCCGTAGAAGCTTTAGCGCTGGTGAGAGAATTGGCTTTCAGGTTAGCTCAAATTATCCATCATGGATTAGCGCTGCAGAAGTTAGAATATATGAGCGCGGTCATGTATATGCAGATCAACCAATTGCAATTTTGCCAGTGAATAGAGCAGGTCAAGCTGCTTGGGCTATGCCGCAATTTTCTGGTCCAGAATTTGTCTATAAAGTTCGTGTTTATGACAGTGAAAGCCGTTTTGATGAAACTGCATTGTTATCAATTGCAAGAACATCTGGGTTTTTCCAACCCCATAAAATTAGTTCTAAAATTGTTTCTGCTGGCAATGGCGAAGACAACACAGCCATTAGAAATATACCCGTTTATGGTGGCGCAGTAACCATCTATGGCAGTGCTATTCCACATGGCCATTCTGTGAAAGCATTTGGTGAAGTATTGCCACTTGATGATGAGGGCAATTTTGTCATTCAACGTATTTTACCCCCTGGCGATCATAACGTTCATGTAAACGTTGATAATCACCAAGGCAGTGGTGTTGTTTTTGATCGAAAAGTCCATATTCCACAAAATGAATGGTTCTATGTAGGACTTGCAGATTTAACCATCGGCAAGAATTTCGACCATGGTAAAGTACAAAATGCCAACAATGAATATGATAAATTTTACAAAAAAGGCCGCTTGGCTTTTTATCTAAAAGGTAAAATTAAAGGCCGTTATTTGTTAACTGCCGCTGCTGATACGCGTGAAGGCGATCTGCATGACTTGTTTAAGGATATGAATTCAAAAGACCCTCGTCAATTATTGAGACGCATAGATCCAGACGAATATTATCCAGTATATGGCGATGATTCAGATTTTGTTGATGACGCACCAACCAATGGTAAATTTTATGTTCGTCTTGAGCGTGGTGATAGCCATGTAATGTGGGGTAATTTTAAATCTAAAGTATCAGGTTCTAAATTCATTCGCAGCGAGCGCAATCTTTACGGTGCGCAAAGCGTATATCGTTCGCAAAACGCTACTACGCGCGGCGAACGACATATCGAAGTTGAATTGCATGCGGCTCAGCCAGATACGCTTCCCCATCGTGACAGCTTAAGAGGGACAGGTGGTTCTGCTTATTTCCTAACGCGCCAAGATATTTCAAAAGGCACCGAAAGCGTTAATGTAGAAATTCGTGACTTGGTGACTGGTCAGGTTATCGGCCGCCAGAAGTTAATTGCTGGTACCGATTATACAATTGACTATATTCAAGGTGTTATTATCTTGAAAAAACCACTTGCTTCAACCAGCAGTGATGGCGATCTAATTCGTTCATCCGCTTTGGGCGATTATGGTTCATATCTAACCGTGCAGTACGAATATACCCCTGCATTACAAGATGTTGATGGTTATTCATTTGGTACACGGGCGCAGGCTTGGCTGACAGATAAATTGCGTGTTGGTGTTTCTGGCATGAATGATAAAGGTGCCTCAACCAATAGAAAATCTATGGGAATTGATTTCCATTTGCGTGCAGGACAAAACTCTCACTTAAATGTTGAAGTAGCAAAAAGTAAGGGTGGAAACTTTAGCCGTTCAACGTCATTAAATGGCGGCTTAACAATCAGCAATTCTGGCTCTTCTGGTTCTAATGGACATGGCAAAAAAGCATATTCAATAGAGGGTAAGATTGATCTTTCTGACATGCACCCATCTTTGCGCGGTCATGTTGGTATGAATTACCAAAGACGTGAAAAAGGGTTTACATCGCTTGATTACGACACAAATTCTGCACAAGAGATTTTGGGCTTTGATGGCGAAATTGAATTAAGTAAAAATACAAAGCTTAAAACAAGCTATGAAGATTATTCTAACAATGCTGGCAAGAGCAGACGTGAAATTAATGTAGAAGGCCAAACCAAAATTGGGCATCACTGGGTACTTGGCGCAGGCGTGCAACACACAGGCAGAAAAGACACTCAAATTGCTTCTAATAACGGTCACAGAACCGATCTTGGTGCAAAGCTAACCTATAAAGTAAATGAAGATAATTCTGTTTATATCTTCGGCCAAAAAACTGTTCACAAAGACGGTAACCGCAATCGCAATGATCGTTTGGGGCTTGGCGCTGAAGCCAAGTTAACTGAAAAAATTGGTGTAAAGGGCGAAATATCTCGTGGCACAAGTGGAGTAGGCGGCCTTGCAGCTGTTACCTATGATCCAACTGCTGACGATCACTATTATGCAGGCTACACAATTGGCTCGACAAGCATGGAAGCAAGTGGCAGTAGCTTACATGGTTCTGATTTAGACGGTTTGGTATTTGGTAGAAAACGAAAATATTCAGACCAGCTTTCAGCTTATTCCGAAAATAAATATGATATGTTCGGCTCTCGCCAATCCCTCACTACAACCTATGGCGTCACTTATACACCAAGTGCATTGTGGACGATTAATGGTGGTTTTGAATATGGTGAAGTGAACGAAAAAAATGGCGAAAAGCTTGATCGAAAAGCGGTTTCCCTAGCAGTGGCATTTGTTGAAAAAGATATGTTTAGCTGGCGTCTAAAAGGTGAAGTGCGTTTAGAAGATTCGCACATCACTTCTAAAAGCCGCGATACATATTTGGTAAGCGCAGGCCTAACAGATAAGATAAACGACAACTGGCGCATACAAGGTAGCTTAGATGCATTGATATCGCAGTCAGACCAAAGCGACATCTTAAATGGTGATTATGTTGAGGGAAGTTTTGGCTTTGCATATCGACCAATAGAAGATGACAGCTTTAATGGATTGCTAAAATATGCATTCTTATATGATCTACCAGGTGCGGACCAAATTGCCGCCAATGGATCAACATTGGGGCCTGCACAACGATCTCACGTGTTTACAGCAGATGGCATAATTGACATTAATCAATACTTCTCATTTGGAGCAAAAGCTGCTTACCGCAAGGGCCAAGTGTCGACCACACGCTCTGCAAATGACTTCGTTGATTCGTCTGCTTATCTGGGTATTGCTCGTCTAGACGTACATATTGTTAAAAAATGGGACGCTCTTTTAGAAGCGCGTGTCTTGGCTTCACCAATGGCTAATACCACTAATTATGGTTTCTTAGCGGGCGTTAGCAGACATATTAATGACCATATTAAAGTGGGCGCAGGATATAATTTTGGACGTTTCTCTGAAGACATTACAGACCTTACCCACGACGATAAAGGCGCTTATATAAACGTTGTTGGTAAGTTGTAAAAATAGTTTATTATGTATTTTAGGTTGTTGTTGTTTGCATAGAGAAGCATTTTTAGGTATAATCTAAAAATCAGACTTAGGAGCAACATGACAAAATACTTAAAAACATTCGCATTCTATTTTACTATTTTAAGTGTCATTACGACAATAATAGCGGTAGTTATTTCGGTTTATGCGGGTATTGAATTGGGCTTAGCAGGCAGTATCGCTACTGTGCTCGCTAGTATTTACATAACAGCGTATAACTATGCTAAGATTGAAAGGGCTAAGCCACGATCAAGATACAGTTGGAAGTTTTCTGCACTTGCGACAATATTGATGATTATAATTTCAGCTATTATTACCGTGGCCTACGAGCTAATTTCTAAATATATCTTCGGTATTTCATTGTTCTCCGAGTTATCTAGCATTCCATTTGTATATTTTGTAATTGGAGCTGTTTTTGTATTTATCTTATATGGTCTACTTACACGATTAGTTTTCCCTAATTTTGTAAAAGTAAATCTAAAGAAAATTGCAAAGCATGAAGGCAAAAAGTAGAATAGTATTTTAAAAATATTATTGGAATTTTAAATATCATAGCGCATAGTCATTATGATGAAATCTAATACTAGAGAAAATTCAAACATAATCAGGGCGAAGTTTTCTGCTGCAATGTCAGCGATGTATCGCCATGAAGTGCCAGCCTATGGCGTTTTAATTTCCATAGTTGAGTCTGTAAATGACGAGGTACTTTCTAAAATTGGTGCCGCTGGTTTAGGGCTAGACACCCAAGAAGACGTCAGGCGTATCTCACAAGAACGACATGGCGCAATAAGGTTGGGTACTGCGCAAGAGCTAAGCTATATCAAACGCATTTTTGCGGTTATGGGAATGTTTCCAGTTGGCTATTACGATTTAGGTCAAGCTGGCATTCCAGTCCACTCAACGGCGTTTCGCCCAATTGAACGCGAAGCTTTAGCTGAAAACCCATTTCGTGTTTTTACGTCACTTTTGCGAACTGAGCTGATTAAAAACAAGGCTATTCGCGTACAAGCTGAAGCGATATTATCGACACGAAAAATTTATACAGATCGCGCTTTGGAACTTGTGCATATCGCAGAAAAAAAGGGCGGATTAGATAAGGCGCAAAGCAATGAATTTGTATTGCAAGTTTTAGAAACATTTCGTTGGCACAAACATGCCCGTGTTGATTTTGCCACCTATCAAAACTTACATGACGAACATCGTTTAATTGCTGATGTCGTTAGTTTTGCAAATCCGCATATCAACCACTTAACACCGCGCACATTAGACATCGATGCCGCACAACACGGTATGGAAAAATCCAACATTTCTGCAAAGGCGGTAGTTGAAGGTCCGCCCAAAAGGCAATGTCCAATTTTGCTACGTCAAACAAGTTTTAAAGCGCTGGAAGAAAAAATAATTTTTGCAGATGTGAATGATGCTAAAACTGGTAACGTAGAGACAGGAACGCATACTGCTAGATTTGGTGAAATAGAACAACGTGGCGTGGCGCTAACCCCAAAAGGGCGCAAGCTCTATGATGAATTATTACTCGAAACGAGAGCCAAAGTTACGCCTTCTGCGGATGGAAGTAACGCAACACTTTATCAACAAACATTGATTGATGTGTTTAAGCAATTTCCTGATACTTGGCGTGAATTGCACGATCAAAAGCTCGGCTACTTTAGGTATCGAAAAACATCTAAATACGACAACGAAGACCTATCCGATCTAAAAGCGTTATTAGATAGCGGTAAAATCACAATTAACCCAATTATCTATGAAGACTTTTTGCCCGTTAGCGCGGCTGGAATCTTCCAGTCTAATTTGGGCGACGAAGAGGGCGAATTGACATTAAAAGCTTCTAGCCGTGATGAATTTGTAGAAGCGCTTGGATGTGAACCAAATGATGAATTCCAGCTCTATGAAGGAATTCAAAAAAGAAGCTTAAACAGTCTACTTAATCAATAGTTTATTGTACTTTTATGAATCGAAATCATATCAACTTCAACAGCTTCTGTACCATTAACATGCCCACCAACATTGCCACTACAAAAATAAGAGTTTCTTGAAATGCATAGTCTCCAAACAGAGCGAACGGAATAGCAGTTAGAGCAGGGCCGGGGCAAAAGCCAATTAGCCCCCAACCTATACCAAATATAGAGGACCCGATAATGAGTTTTTTATCAAAGTCTTTTCGTGTTGGGATTTGAAATGCGCTGGCAAAGAAGGGTTTGCTTCTTTTTCTAACGAGCCAATAACCTGGCGCTGTTATTAAAATTGCACCGCCCATTACAAAAGCCAAGCTTGGGTCCCACATGCCAAATAGGTCGAGAAAATTTTGAACTTTTGCAGGGTTAGCCATGCCAGAGATTATAAGACCAAGACCAAAAATAAGTCCGCTGATTAAAGCAAAAAGTATGTTCATCTTTAAGCTCCAATCACATGACGTGAAATATAAACAGTGATAAAGGCCGTAATCATAAAGGTAAGGGTTGCCGCTATAGAGCGTTTAGAACCGCGCGATATTCCACATACACCATGGCCACTTGTGCAGCCACTGCCAAGCGCAGAGCCAAAGCCAACCAGCAAGCCAGCGCCTACTAATAAATAAACGTTACTGGATACACTTTGCTGGGGCAGGTCACCAGCCACATAAAAATATGCAGGCGCCGCCAATAACAATCCTATAATAAATGCTAGGCTGACCTTATAATTACTGGAAAACTCTTTTAATTGCGTAATGGTTAAAAACCGCGCAACAATGCCACTTATGCCAGCAGTTTTTCCAATTGAAGCCATAAAGATTACGGCAGACAGTCCTATTAACATTCCGCCAACAAGCGATATGAAAGGTGTAAATTCTGTTTCCATCGAAGTTCCTTTAGTCAGCAATATGTTTGGTTTGGCTCTTCTAAATAATTAGCTTAGTTATTAAATAACCTAGCTTAAACCATTCGGCAAATCTTGCCGTCACTTTAGTATATTTTAGTTAGTAAGTACCTATTTATCCATAACGACATACAGCTATTATATTTAGTACATATCAACGCTCCTAATTTACAATAAATGCTTGCGATTATTGTTCAAAGGGATTATCTGGCAGTTTCACTGTAAGGGTACCATTTGGGCCCATTATTATGCTGGCCTAAATCAAGGATATTTTGAGATGGCAAAAGAAAAGTTTGAACGCAATAAGCCGCATTGTAACATCGGCACAATTGGTCACGTTGATCACGGTAAAACGACGCTAACAGCGGCGATTACAAAATACTTTGGTGAGTTTAAAGCTTACG
>NVRK02000126.1 GCA_002400845.2 Hyphomicrobiales bacterium | reverse complement strand
TTGGATTTTATTTAACCGCTTCTTCCAGATAAAGTTCACGCAAACGTTTTGTCAATTCGCCTGGCTTACCATCACCAATTGTTGCGCCATCTATCGAGACAACTGGCATCACAAATGCAGATGCGCTGGTGAAAAAAGCTTCCTTAGCATTTTTAACTTCTTCAACTGTAAACTTACGCTCCTCAATTTTAATTTGGCGTTCGGCACAAAGGTTTAAAACAGCTTTGCGTGTGATGCCATGTAAAATTTCGGTCGACAATTGACGGGTAACAATCGTGCCATCTTGAGTTACTATATAGGCGTTGTTGGAAGTGCCTTCGGTAATGAAATCATCTTCCACAAGCCAAGCATCATCAGCGCCTTGCTTTTTAGCTTCGTGCTTTGCCATTGATGGGTAAAGCAGTTGGGTCGTTTTAATGTCACGTCTGTCCCAGCGCAGGTCTGGTTGTGTAATAACGCTAATGCCATTATCGGCGGCGGCAGATTGAGCAATCTTCTTTTCTTGCGTAAACATAACCAGCGAAGGCACAGGATTTTTTGGATAAGCAAAATCACGATCTGCCGCACCACGTGTTACTTGCAAATAAAGTAGGCCTTCTTCAATATTGTTAAGCGAAACCATTTCAAGTTGAATGGCTTCAATTTCTTCCAGCGTACAAGGTGCAGGCATTTCTAATTCATCTAATGAACGCTGAAGACGAATGAGGTGCGCTTTATTATCAATAAGCTTTCCACCTAAAATAGAGGCAACTTCATAAACGGCATCGGCAAACAAAAAGCCACGATCAAAAACTGAAATCTTTGCATCTTCTTCTGGAAGATATTCTCCATTTACATAAACAGTACGGCTCATCATTCGTCTCTCTTCTATTTAATATTTTTTGGCAATTCTTATTAATAAATAACTGATCTTAATTTACAGACCAGTGCAGTGGGAACATAGGATCAAAAACCGTAACATCGCCTTGTTTAGTTTTTACCTTCGTTGGGTATTCAATTGGCTCGTCTTGTCTAGTGAGTGTTATTTTTTCTGAATTAGGCTCCATACCATAAAAAGCTGGGCCATTTAATGACGTAAACGCTTCAAGCTTTTCCAGTGCATTTTCTTGTTCAAAAACATGCGCCAAACAGCTCATCGTATTGATCGAAGTATAAATACCAGCACAGCCACAAGCGCTTAATTTTAACGGGTCAATATGAGGCGCAGAATCAGTTCCTAAGAAAAATCTTTTGTCGCCGCTAGTTGCAGCTTCTCGTAATGCAAGACGGTGCAATTCGCGTTTGGCAACTGGCAAGCAATAATAATGTGGTTTAATTCCACCAGCCAAAATTGCATTGCGATTGATGATTAGATGATGCGTTGTAAGGGTTGCCGCCAATAGCGTGTCATTAGATTTAACATAATCCACACCTTCTTTAGTGGTCACATGTTCCATGATAACTTTTAGTTCTGGAATGCGCTTACGCAAAGGGTCTAACACGCGATCAATAAATATTGCTTCGCGGTCAAAAATATCAATATCGCTGTCAGTCACTTCGCCATGCACACACATCGGCATGCCAATATCTGCCATTTTTTCGAGCACTGGCATGATGTTATCAAAGTTAGAAACTCCACTTGCAGAATTTGTGGTTGCGCCCGCGGGGTATAATTTACAGGCACTTACAACACCGCTTTTAAAACCATCTGCAACATCATTAGGGTCAGTTTGCTCTGTCAGATAAAGCGTCATTAAAGGCGTGAAATTATGGCCCTTAGGTTTAGCCGCTAAAATACGTTCACGATAAGAAATAGCATCAGCCACTGTAATGACAGGCGGCACCAAATTTGGCATAATAATTGCGCGAGAAAAATTAGCAGAAGTGTCCGCAATGACGCCCTTTAGCATATCGCCATCGCGCAAATGTAAGTGCCAGTCGTCAGGTTTTGTAATGGTAAGTGTATTTGCCAATGGATCGTCCGTATTGTGCTTAAAAGTTCTTGAATCGTTATTTTAATATACCTTAAACTCTAAGTTATCAATCGACTAATACAAATGTAGTGCTTGGATTTTTCACAGTTTCCATGCAAACTATCAATTTAGTCGCGGGATTAATGGAGGATATTATGGTTGATAAAAATGGTGGTGATAATCTGCCCATATTGTCTAAGGAAGAAGTATCAAAATATCTTAACGAGGTATTTCCCCAAGCCAGCGCCTACAACATTAACATAGACGAAATCTCTGTTGGAAAAGCCATCGTTTCAATGGTGACAAAAACCGCACATTTACGCCCAGGAAATACTGTTTCAGGCCCAACCATATTCGCCTTAGCAGACTTAGCGCTTTATGTTTTAATTCTTGCGCATATTGGCAAAGTAGCATTGGCTGTAACAACCAATATAAATATCAATTTTCTCAATAAGCCCAAAGCTGGTATTTTAACAGCGCATACGAGTTTTTTAAAAAAGGGTAAAAGGCTGATTGTCTGCAATGTTGAGATATTTAGTGAAGATACGATGATTGCTCATGCCACGGGTACTTATTCAGTTCCTGCTAAATAAGCTGATTTAGTGGGAGTGGGAGTCTTAGTTTCAGTGCATTATGGTTCTAAGCACTTCTGCAATTGTAAGTGCTGCGATAATGTTGGGGCGCTTGTCCTTGATTTCAGATTTTCCAATTGGGCATATTAATTTTGAAAAATGAGATATTTCATAATTATATTGTTTCATCCAATTTTTAAAAACAGCTTTCTTAGTTGCTGAACCTATCATGCCAACATAGGCCGCATCTTTGCGCAACAAAGCTTCTGCAGTCAGCATGAAATCTAAATTGTGGTCATGGGTTAATATTATAAAAGCGCTGTTCTTAGGAGCTGCTCGAAGGATTTCTTCTGGAAGTGGTGTACAGACAGTTTCGCAGATATTCTCCAGATCAATTAACGCATTCTCTCTTGTGTCAATGCAAATGGTTTTTAGTGGCAGTCGTGAAAACCCAATGGCAAGTTCTGTGCCTGTGTGTCCTGCGCCAAAAATATAAACAGTCGGTATGCAGGGTTCATTTTTTGAAGTTGCAGCAAGTATTTCTTTAAGTGATGTTTCATTCAACTCAGTAAATTCCAGCTCCATTTTGCCGCCACAACACTGGTTTATTTCTGGGCCAAGGGGAATGATTTCAGTGAAGGGTTTGAAAGTTTTTCCCAATACAGAACGTGCTTTTTGAATTACAATCCACTCTAATCGCCCACCACCAATTGTATCATGGGTCGCTTCTGCTTCTATCAGCATGATTGCATTTTTGTCGCGTGGTGTTGAGCCAGTGGCATTGGCCACACGCACAATAACGGTGCGAATGCCTTTAACAATGTTTAATTGCGCTATCGCAATTAGCTCGTCTTTGCTTGGAGTGACCATTCTACCAATTTAATCCTTTTGGGATTCACTTCTGCAAACGACACTGATACGGTTCGCATTTCATAACAAGGTCACAATTTGATTCTTTATACTATATTTGAAAATGAGGGCACTAATGAATTTTTCAAAACCCATTATCACAAGTACGGTGGCAATATTTTTATCTGTCAGTAGTTTAGCTTTACACACGACAGTACATGCCAAAACCACAAAAGTGCCCGCAAAGCTAAATACACAATTTAAGTCTTGGCTTGCCACTGATTTATGGCCGCAAGCGCAATCTGAAGGCATAACAAAATCGACTTTTAATAAGTCTTTTCAAAACATATCCCTAAATTTGAAATTGCCGGGTTTGGTTATTCCAGGCACAAAGCCAAAAATACCAAAGAAGCAAAGACAGTCTGAGTTTGGTTCTCCGGGGAAATACTTTAATGAAAAAATAATTGGCGGTGTTATTACAGGCGGACGCCAAAGGCTAAAAAAACATAAATCTATATTGAGAAAAATTGAAAAAGTAACAGGTGTACCTGGCCGAATTATCGTTGGTATATGGGGCAGAGAATCTGGTTTTGGTAGAGCAAAGTTACCTTATAATGCGATCCAAGTTTTAGGCACGAAAGCATTTATGTCTACGCGCAAAAAATATTTCCGTAGCGAACTTTTGGCGGCACTAAAACTAATTCAAAAGAATAAAATACCAGCATCGGCCTTAATGGGGTCTTGGGCTGGCGCTTTAGGTCAACCACAATTCATGCCCTCATCTTATCTAAATCATGCAAGAGATTTTGACGGCAATGGCAAACCTGATATTTGGAAGTCTGTTCCAGATACGCTTGGGTCTATTGGCGGTTATCTGCAAGACAAGGGCTGGGTACGTGGCAGAGATTGGGGGTTTGAGGTTAAGTTACCCTCAAATGTATCCTGCGCATTAGAAGGACCAGATGCTGGTCGAAAAATTTCAAAATGGGCGCAGATGGGTATTAAGCGCATCAATGGAAAACCGTTCCCATCGGGTGAACTAAATGGTGATGGATATTTGATGATGCCTGCTGGCACATTCGGTCCAGCTTTTATTGTCACCCCAAATTTTTATGTGCTCAAAGAATATAATAAGTCTGACCTATATGCATTATTCGTGGGGCATGGTGGGGATAGAATGCAGTATAATTCAAAACCATTTGCCACGAAATGGGGTAAGGTTGGTGGCATGTACAGGTCCGATGTTGCCGCAATGCAGCGCGGTCTTATAAAACTTGGTTATGATGTCGGTGGCGCCGATGGCCTGCCAGGATTTAGAACGCGCCGCTCTATCGGGTTTTGGCAGCAAAAAAATGGTTTGAAGCCAACTTGTTTTCCGCAGGCCAGTCTTGTTAAAAAATTGCGATAGGTTTACAGCTTTCTCAAGAAACAAATACCTATTTAGGAAATTGCATGGCATTAGAAAATGAACTAAAGACACGCGCAAATGATGTTTGTGAATTTTGTAAAGGCGATGCGGGCTTAATGGTTTATGACGTGCCACCAAATACAGATGGCAGCGCGGATAATAGTGTTTATGTTTGCCAGACTTGTCATTCACAATTGCTAGACCCTGCATCAGCTGATGGCAAACATTGGTCTTGTTTAAACGATGCAATGTGGAGTGAGGTTCCTGCGGTTCAAATTACAGCATGGCGCATGCTGGATAATTTAAAAAGCCAAACATGGGCAGCTGACCTTTTAGATATGTTGTACCTTGATGAAGAAAATCTTAAATGGGCGCAATCTGGCACATTCGCTGTTGATCCAGATGCAATCAAACATCTTGATAGCAATGGAGCAGTACTTGCCTCTGGCGACACAGTGACTTTGATTAAAGATCTAAATGTAAAAGGCACAACTTTTACCGCAAAGCGTGGAACGTCAGTACGTCGTATTTCTTTGGTACCAGACAATGCCGAACATATCGAAGGCAAAGTGAACGGACAGCAAATCGTGATTTTGACAAAGTTTGTTAAAAAATCCAATCAAACAGCATAAGTGCGAGGCC
The DNA here is from genome assembly GCA_002400845.2 of Hyphomicrobiales bacterium. Lineage (GTDB taxonomy): Bacteria > Pseudomonadota > Alphaproteobacteria > Rhizobiales > Rhizobiaceae > Salaquimonas. The sequence goes on along the minus strand of NVRK02000126.1, from coordinate 4,340 downwards.
AGTAAGCCTTCCGGCTTTCTATTCTCTACCCTGTATACTCTATAGCGCCGCCATTTTTATTTTGGCTTCTGCATATTCTTTTGACAATCGGTCGACCAAAACTTGCGTTGCAACAACTTCTTTCACTGCGCCAATACCTTGGCCGCTACCCCAAATGTCTTTCCAAGCTTTTGCATCATTGCCTTCAGTTGCAGATGCAAAATCCATTTTTGTAGGGTCGCTAACTGGAAGGTTGTTAGGGTCTAAGCCAGCTTTTTCAATTGATGGTATTAAGTAATTTCCATGAATGCCTGTAAACGAATTCGAATTGATAATGTCTTTTGCACTGCAATCGGCAATCGCTTGTTTGTATTCATCAACAGCCCTTGCTTCGTGTGTGGCAATAAAGGGGGAGCCAATATATGCCATATCCGCACCCATTGCCTGTGCCGCCAAAATTGCACCGCCATTTGCAATTGAACCAGAAAGCAATAACGGCCCATCAAACCAATCTCTAATTTCTTGAATAAGCGCAAAAGGCGAAAGGTTGCCGGCATGACCGCCAGCACCAACGGCAACTGCAATCAAACCATCAGCACCTTTTTTAATCGCAGATTTGGCATGACGGTCATTAATAATATCATGCAAGGTAATGCCGCCATAAGAATGAATTGCATCATTAAGTTCTGGCAAGGCACCCAAAGAGGTGATGACAATAGGAACCTTATGTTTAACGCATAATGCAATGTCTTCTCTAACCCGCGCATTAGAAGGGTGGACAATAATATTCACCGCATAAGGCGCTACTTTTTTATCTGGGTTTGCTGCTTTGTATTCTGTAAGTTCATTGTTTAATCTGGTTAGCCATTCATCTAATTGGTCAATTGGCCTTGCGTTAAGCGAGGGAAATGCACCAATCACGCCAGCCTTACATTGAGCTAGGGTTAATTCTGGATGTGAAATGATGAAAAGAGGCGCTGCAATGACTGGCAATGTTAAATTATCTTTTAGAATAGATGGAAGCATTTTCTTACCTTTACGTAATAGCTAGGAAAAGGTAATCTTTATTTGTTTTAAATACAACATGTTTTGTGTGATTATAATACAGCGCCTTATATTAGCTGAATATATATTATAGGTCCTTGGAAGGTTGCATTTAAGCTTATGTAACTCTAAACATTAAAAAATTAATGCTTTTCTGGGGACGAGACTTGGCAGATTTTGAAGTACTGATAAAACAGGCTCTAAAGACACAAAACTCAACGGATGATAACGTCCGTCAAAAGGTTTATCAGTCCTCAAGAAATGCCCTTTTGCGCATGCTCCAAAAGACTGGCAATCATGAAACGCCAGCAGGCAAGTCGCACATGGCTGAGTTGGAGCAGGCTATCGCTCGGTTAGAGGCAGACTATACGCCCTTGCCAGAAAATCCTCTGTCAGAAAATTTCTTGCCAGCAAATACACTGCAAGAAAATACAAATCCTATTGCTCCAAGCCCAGTAGCACCAGTTGAATCTGCTATCTATACAGAGCCACAATCAGTTCTGCCTCATGAAGTTGATCCTCGGGCAGTTGAGCCAAATGTTGAAGGCAGTCAAAACAATTACATTGACTTAGATGATCCTAGTGTCACTGGAGAAAATCTTGTTTCTAATAACCAAGCGCCTCAAATTGATGTGCAATATGAAGTGCCTATTGAAGCATCAAGTGTAATAGATCAACAACAGCTTGAAAACGTGCAATCTGAATATGCTCAGCCCAAAAATGTGCAATCTGAATATGACCACCCAGAATATGACGAGAGTATAATGCCACCTAACGATCCTGAGCCGGTTTTAAATTATAAACGCAAAAGCCCAATATTTCGTAGGCTCTCTGGCTTGTTAATATTCTTGATCGTTATAGGCGTAATTGCTTGGTTAGCGTATGCATTTTTTACTAATTTATCAAAGCCAACAGATGGCGCCGCGCAACAAAAGCTTCAAGAACATCAAAAAACAGACCAGTCCTCTATTTATTTAGACATATTAACGCCAAGCGATTCATCCGCGCTGGTGACATCAGGGCGTGGCACAGCAGAAGTAGTGACACAGTTAAATGTGGATTATCTTCGCATACAATCAATTCGCACCAGCCCAAATAGTTTAACCAGTGCAGAGCCAATTTTATTAGAATTACAGCCAGGTGTTTTAAGCAAAATTGCAGGTAAATCGGTGACCGTTGAGATTAGAACGAAATCTGGTAATTCGGAAGATGGATTGTTCTCAGTGCAGTGTTTGGTTTCAGGTGAAAGTGTTTGCGACAGAAAACGCTTTCCAGTTGGACAGCAACCAGAAAATATTATTTTCGCGCTTAAGCTGGATAAAGAAGCTGTTGATGGTGGTACATTTTTAGCAATCAACACCGATGTGAAAAGTACAGTTAATACCAGTGGCGCAGGTAGCCCAATTGATATTTTATATGTACGGATTCGTATAGCAAAATAATTGAGAGTTGTTGACGTGGTTTAACTCTTAAGAAAAACTATGGTTTGCTAACAATTTTTCGATCGAGTTTGCCAATTTTCTTTTTATCTTTTCCCTCGTAAGGCAATGCCAATAACATTGTACGAATGACGTTAAGCCGCGCGCGGCGTTTGTCGTTAGACCTTACGACTGTCCACGGCGTTTCACGCTTATGTGTTTTATCAAACATTTGGTCACGAACGTCACCATAGTCCTTCCATAAAGAAAGTGCCTTGATATCTATTGGGCTTAATTTCCAAATTTTTACTGGATTATGGCGTCTGTCGTGGAAACGTTTTAATTGCATTTCCTGGCCAATTGTTAGCCAAAATTTAAAGAAATAAATTCCTTCCTTCACAATCATTTTTTCAAAATCAGGAACATCATCTAGAAATTTTTTGTGTTGTTCATTTGAACAAAAGCCCATCACAGGTTCAACGCCAGCACGATTATACCATGAGCGATCAAACAGAACCATTTCACCTTCAGTTGGAAAGTGAGATATATAACGTTGAAAATACCACTGTCCACGCTCTGTATCGCTGGGCTTAGAAAGCGCTACTGTTTTGACATTTCTAGGATTCATATATTGGCGCACAGCATTAATTGTACCGCCTTTACCAGCAGAATCGCGCCCTTCAAAAACCGAAATAATCCTCGCGCCACTTTCAGTTAGCCAATATTGAACTTTAACAAGTTCCTCATGCAGGTCTAATAATTCGGCTTCGTATTTAGACCATTTTAGCTTTTTGTTGTAAGGGTAATCATCGCTGTTAAATGCATTGTTTTTTACCCAGTCAGGCAGTGTAGGATCACTTAAATCGAATTGGCGTTTTTTGCCATCAATTTTTAATTCAACAATGGGAGCATCGATAGTTTTCATAAATTAAATCCGTAACTGTCGTTTGTTGTTTTTAGCTTATAATTGAAACCAACGCCCGTCTATAATGAAGCCGTAGATTTTTGTGAAAATTTGAACGCCTAAAATTTGGACAATAAAAAACGCAAGCTTTTGGCCTGCGTTCTTAAAACCTAAAGCGTGTATTACTGTATTCAGTTAAGACGCTTGCAATCTAGTTTGCATTGGACGCGCAGACTTTTTAGAGCGACGGTCAGAAGCTGGCTGATAAGCCAAGTGACAGTGATAATCGCAATAAGGATCGCCATCACGAGATTTTGCACCACAGAAACTAAAGTCGTCATCCTGCGGATCGCCCGTTGGCCATTTGCAAGTTGTATCGGTTAGTTGCAATAGCGTCATTAATTTTGACGTAGGTTTTGGTATGTCTACAACAACCTGCTGTTTTGGACTAGGCGCGCTTTGCGTGCCGCCATTTGCTCTTGAGCGCCCAGCTTTTGCATAAGAAGCAGTTGTGCGCGTAGATGCACGTTTTTGTCTGCCACCAGTATTGTTAGAGCTTTTAGCTCTACCAGAAAGCCCCAAACGGTGAACTTTACCGATTACAGCGTTTCTAGTCACACCACCCAACTCGGCAGCAATTTGACTGGCACTTAACCCGTCAGCCCAAAGTTTACTTAAAATTTCAACACGATCTTCAGTCCAAGACATATTTTTTAACCCGTTATAAGTTCAACTGCTACGCGATCATGCGCAGCAATTGGGTGCAGAAAGTCCTTCGCCAATTTTTAATACGCTATGTATCTGGCGAATTATTTCAATAAATTTAAATTTTTGTAGGTCCCACTTAATTCAGTAATGAGCCAGTGAAAATACATTAACAAAGCCTTTGACTCATGCACAAGGACCTTAACGGCAAGAAGAATCGTTTTTTCACTTTATCCCCAGCATGAGGAATCAAATTTCAAAATGCTGTGGAAAGACGAATCAGTTTTCCA